>JANNON010000681.1:0-5145 GCA_031399105.1 Blastocatellia bacterium
CACCCCTCGGTTAACGCTGTTCCAGCAGTTAGCTCATGAATAAGAGAGGGGTGCCCACGGAGGGACACCCCTACAAGGCTACGATGGACGAAGAGCCAACTAAAGATCTCGATCCTGAACAGGCGCGTCTTGCTTACGCGATCATTGAATCATTACTCGCGCACACGCGCGTCGTTAGTGATCTCATTGCCGTGATGGCCCAGGCGCTCGACGAGGACACAACCAAGGCGCTCACACAGACACCTGTCTGGAGCGCTTACCTCGATAGTCGACGATCGCTCGAGCGCACCAAGACCCAGGTCGAGCAATTCACTCAGGTAATGAAAAACCTCTCTGAATAAAAAAAGTACTGAGTGCTGAGTGCCGAAGAGCCCGGTGCTACTGGGAGCGCGGACGGCCTCGTCCGCCAAGCGTTGAGTCAAATCAATCGTAAGTAGACCCTGCAAGCCGCGGATTGCGGCATTCAAGGGCAGGCGGGCGGGGCCCGCGCTCCCAGTAAAGAGCGCCTTTAATCATCTCTAACACCGTCCGACGATTTCACCCGGCAGGTGATCAGGTTAATTATCCCGAAGAGTCGCCTTTCCACTTTTACGACTTCAAGGCCACGCGCCTCGGCCTCAGCAGCAGTGCGACGATTAAAATGATCGTCGAACAAAGGCACCGTGATCAAATTCAAGAGATCGAAGAACAAGCCCAGCAAGCCCTTGGGACGAACGTGCTCCAGCAACACAATCGTGCCGCCCGGCTTAACCACACGACGCAACTCAGTAAACGCTGCACCTGGGGACTCAACTGAACAGAACACGAGCGTCGCCAACCCCGCGTCAAACGTTGCATCAGCGAACGGCATCGATTCGGCGACAGATTGAACCAGACTGATCGCGCGCGACTCATCTTTGCTTTTCGCAATCTTCAACATCTCACGACTTGGTTCCGAGGCAACTCCGCGCGAGCCGGCTGGATAGAATTTAAAATTCAAACCCGTGCCCGCCCCAAGTTCCAGGAGAGAAGCATTTAGTGGGAGTTGGGCCAGTGCGGTGATTCGCAGTTTGGTTAGGAACCAGCGCTCGAGCGGATTGATCGCAGCTTCATAGTGCGGAGCGATCTGGTCGTAGTTAGCTTTAGGCACAGGCTCCTGCTTACGTGGAGAGCACAGTCATGATCACCTGCCGCTCGCGGCCGCCGTCAAACTCACACAAGAAGATTCCCTGCCAGCGCCCTAGCAACAACTTGCCATCCTTGAACGGAACGGTCACGGACGTGCCAACGAGACTTGTCTTGATGTGCGCGTCTGAGTTTTCCTCGCCATGAAGAAAACCCATTCCATGTTGCGGGATGAGTTTACGCAACGCATGCAACATGTCTCGCGGCACATCCGGGTCAGCATTCTCGTTGACCGTCAGGCCCGCCGTCGTGTGTTGGACGTAAAGAACGACGATACCCTCATTCGCGCCTGACGCGGTTAGCTGCTGCTGCACCGCCTCAGTGAACTCAACTAACTCTTCGCGACTGCGTGAGCGTACTTTGAGAACGTGCATGAAACTCAGCGCCTCGTGATTCTAGCCTTCTGGAAACTATCTTGAAGGTGACCGTTTCAGAAGAAAGGCCTCCGGGAAATTTCATCACGGAGGCCTTTGCCGTAAAACTTGATGCAACTTTGCCTAGTTCAACTTCGACTTGCGAAGTAACGCCCATCCAGACGGCAACACCGCTGCTGCTAAAGCAATCTTTACGATGTCGCCGAGAATGAACGGCGTAACGCCTGCCTTGAATGCAACCGCCGGCGGCATGAACTGTGACAGCCAAGCCCAACCAACGAAGATAATTACCAACGAGCCGACAAACATCGCCGCCGCAGCCGTCAGCACTCGCTTGTCCCAGCCATTCTCCGCGAATGCTCCCGTAACAAAAGCTGCTGCGGGAAAAGCCACGAGGTAACCGCCCGTTGGACCGAACAGATGCGCCAGACCTCCGCCTCCATTTGAGAAGAACGGCAGACCGATGGCTCCTTCAAACAGGTACACGATCATCGCTGCTGCGCCGGCACGCGATCCCAACAGGGCCCCTGTCAGCAACACTGCGAAGGTTTGTCCGGTGATTGGAACTGGGCCAATCGGAATGGAAATCTGCGCAGCGAGGGCTGTCAGCAAACTAAACGCGACGACGAGTGAAGCTTGTCGCGTCCAGTCAACCGGAGCCAGGGCAACGCCGATCAGAGTGTGGGATCTGGAGAATGATGTGTCCATGATTGTCTCAATACGATCTGGTCAGGGAACCAAGGGGTGCCCACGGAGGACACCCCTACAATCTAATTTAGTCGGCGGCAATGCTATCAACTCTGGTGTCAGCAGCCTCGGATTGCAGCGTGCCGATGCGCATTCCGTAGAACGAGCGCCAAACAAACACCGTCGAGATCAGGAAGAAGACTGCGGCCAGCACGTGCGTGATCATCAAGCCATTCTCACCAAACCGTCCAGTGGGACTCGCAACGGAAACCGCGAGCTCAACCGCAAGTAATCCAAACAACGTCGTAAACTTGATTACCGGATTCAGCGCCACTGAAGAAGTGTCCTTAAAAGGATCGCCCACCGTGTCGCCCACTACAGTTGCATCGTGCAGCGGAGTGCCTTTCTGCTTCAAATCAACTTCGACAACTTTCTTCGCATTGTCCCAGGCGCCGCCGGCGTTTGCCATGAATATCGCCTGGTAAAGACCAAAGATCGCAATCGAAATCAGATAGCCGATAAAGAAGAAGGGTTCGACAAAAGCAAACGCAAGCGTTGAGAAGAAGATTGTCAGGAAGATATTAAACATGCCCTTCTGCGCATACTGCGTGCAGATCTCCACGACCTTCTTGCTGTCCTCCACCGAAGCCTTTACCACACCCTCGAGACGAATGTTGGCCTTGATGAACTCGACCGCCCGGTAAGCACCAGTCGTAACCGCCTGCGTCGATGCTCCAGTAAACCAGAAGATGACCGCTCCGCCTGTAATCAAGCCCAGTACAAAGGGTGCGTGCAGCAACGATAGGCTCTGAGTATTGGTTGTGAGACCGTTGGTCAGCGCCATCATGATCGAAAAGATCATTGTGGTCGCACCGACAACCGCAGTTCCAATCAGCACTGGTTTCGCTGTTGCCTTAAAAGTATTACCAGCGCCGTCATTCTCTTCGAGCAAATGCTTGGCGCGCGAGAAGTCCACGTCCATGTTGAAATCGCGTTTGACCTCTTCGATGATATTCGGCTCCTGCTCGATCAGCGACAGCTCGTAAACAGACTGTGCGTTATCAGTCACCGGGCCGTACGAATCCACGGCGATTGTCACCGGCCCCATGCCGAGGAATCCGAAGGCCACTAATCCAAAAGCGAAAACCGGCGCGGCAACCATCAGCGGATCGAGACCCAACGTGCTGAAGTAGTAAGCGATCGACATCAGCGCCACAATGCTCATACCCAGCCAGTAGGCGGAAAAGTTACCCGCGACTAAACCGGAAAGAATGTTAAGAGAAGGGCCGCCCTCCCTCGAAGATGTGACTACTTCACTAACGTGGGCCGATGAGGTCGAAGTAAACACCTTCACGAGTTCGGGAATGATCGCTCCAGCCAGGGTTCCGCACGAGATGATCATCGACAGTTTCCACCACAAACTTGAATCACCGCCCAGCACAGGAATCGTCAGATAGGAGATGATGAAAGTGACCGCGACCGAAACGATTGAAGTGATCCAAACCAGCGAGGTCAGCGGCTTTTCGAAATCCATCTGTTTCGCGTTGGCATAACGGGCCTTCGCGATCGCGTCGTTAATGAAGTAAGACGCGCCACTCGCGATGATCATCATGATGCGCATCACGAAGATCCACACCAACAACTGCACCTGGACCGTCGGATCACCCACACCCAACAGGATAAAGGTGATCAGCGCCACACCTGTGACACCATAAGTTTCGAATCCGTCTGCGCTGGGTCCAACTGAGTCGCCGGCATTGTCACCGGTACAGTCGGCAATCACGCCAGGGTTCCGGGCATCGTCTTCCTTGATCTTGAAGACGATCTTCATCAAGTCAGAACCGATGTCGGCGATCTTTGTAAAAATTCCGCCCGCTATTCTGAGCGCGGCAGCACCCAGTGATTCACCAATAGCGAATCCGATGAAACACGCCCCGGCATATTCACCCGGAATGAACAACAGGATGCAAAGCATGATCAGTAGTTCTACGCTGATCAGCATCATGCCGATACTCATGCCCGCGCGAAGCGGAATGGCATACAGCGGAAAGGGTTTGCCTTCGAGACTAGCGAACGCTGTGCGCGAGTTGGCAAACGTGTTTACGCGAATGCCAAACCACGCCACGCCATAACTGCCTGCGATTCCTACCAAACTAAACAAGAGAATGATGACAACACGGAAGGGCTCCATCTCCGAGAGCACGCCGAAGTAAAGGACAATTACTGCGCCGATAAAGACTTCGAGGATCAGAATGAACTTGCCCTGCGTGATGAGATAAGTCTTACAAGTCTCATAAATCAACTCAGAGATCTCGCGCATCGCGCGGTGCACCGGCAGCTTCTTCAAATTCATGTAGATCGCCATGCCGAAGAGCAATCCCAACATGCAGATGCCGATACCGATCAGCAACAAACGATGACCGTTGATGCTGTCATTGAAAAAGGCGACCGATGACAAATCGGGAAGTTGAAGGTTGGCCTCACCACCCTGATGCGATTGAGCGAACACGGAACTTGCGCCCAGGCTCAGACATATCGCCGTGACTGCCAGCCCCAGCAGCTTGCTGCCAAAGCGAGAAACGAGTGATTCCTGACGAGGAAGATTTAGGTTTTGATTCATGACTTTTTTAAAGAGACCCTCGTTAAAGCCCTTCAGCGGACAAACGAGCGGCAAGCTGATATTCGAATCAGCGGGGTTCCCCTCCAAATCCTTTCTGACCTTTTTAATTATTGCGAGATTGCTGCGCAACGGGCCGCAGACCGCTGAAAGAAGTTCAGCTACAGAGTCTACGACCTGTCCAGTACCCTGCGCAGCGAATTAGCAGCCTGCTAAAAGCGGATATTATTGCCGATTTTCGTTGAGACTGTCCAACCGAGGAGGCTTGCGGTAGTGATGCAGTTTGCTCGTTCGCGATTCGAT
>JANNON010000689.1:0-4964 GCA_031399105.1 Blastocatellia bacterium
CCAAGGACGTCGCTCGTCGCGTGGATGGGAAGAGTCGAGGCCGTGAGAGCGCCTTATAAGCTTGCCCTTTTCCGAGCCCAGACGACCATCTCCCGAAAACGCCTTCCAATGCAGCGATATCTTCGGTGAGCCGGCTCAATGAATGTGACACTATGACTTAAGCTGCATTGCCACTCTGATCTTAGCCGGTTCAATTTCTGTCTAAGCATCGATAGGCTCCGCGACACTCACTCTTGCAATCCGCGCAATATCGCAAACAAGGACACTGACTATGACATCCAAGGTCAGCGCATCCGGCTAAGTGTGAATTCGAGCTGGACGAAATTGTTATTGAAGAGTTTGAGCGCGACCGTCATTGCTAAAGGTTTTCCCGATTTCGCTTGTGTTCGTTGGCATGCGATCGGAACGCCCAAGCCCGTTTTAGACGATTCTGACTCGCCTGTGGAAATCAAGCGCTAACCACTGTTGGAGAAGGGTGTAAATATTGGAATGGCGACCCGATTGGTGAAATGACGCCGCTCGCCGAAGTTTAGCACTGCGTATATGAAGCAAGCGTCTGCTTGGTACGAGCAAGGCCATGGAAACTCCTCGCTTTTCAAAATCGAGGTGCCTTGCATATAATCCGCAATCATTGAAGCCTGCTCACCCAGTTCTCATCGGATCAATCCATTGTAGTCCCCAAAGGCTTCACTCGATATTCACAATTGTCTTGGCAACGTGCCGTAAAGCGGGTCGTTCGTGTTACTGCTACGCCAGCGAGTAACACAAGCCACGCGTCGTCAGTCACTGAATTATGCAGAGACCGATAAACACGCGCCGGATAGTGCTGATAACCAGCCTTCACTTATGGTGGGTACTTTTGAGCGGACGGTTCCTGTGGGGTTACTGGACAAACTTTGCGATAGGTGGTGCTGATGGTTCCGGGCACGTAGCCGCCTTACACCTGTACGCGACCCATGTTTACCCCGATATTCAAGGCTGGCTCCCGGAACTTTTTGGGGGCATGCCCTTCCCGATCTATTACCCGCCATTGTTCTATTGGCTCGGCGCCACTCTGATGAAACTTGGCGGCATGGACGCAAACCTTGCCGCAAAAGTACTGACCACAGCATCCCTGGCCTTACTTCCCGGAGCACTCTTCTATCTCTCCCGGAGAGCCGGCTTGTCGTCAATCGAGGCGACGATGAGCTCTGCCTGGGCGGGAGTGATCGCCTGTGGTTCAAACCTCGCATCGTTAGGCGGCGTCGGACTCTTAGGATTATTCGAAGTTGGGCTCTATACGCATACTCTCGGTTTTGTTTTCTTTTGCATCTGGTGCGGAGCTCTACCTCATGCCCTCCGCTCGCGCGCGGCGGCAACGGTTGCTATCACCTCTCTTGCAGCTCTTATTCTGACAAATGTGCACGTGCTGCCACTCGCTGCAGCATTCACTTTCGCATGGCTCCTCTTGGATTTTTGGCGCAGAAGACTCGCAAAGGAGACAGGAAACGCAAAACTGGTCAGTATTACAATTCGGTCGGTAGCTCTCATACTCGCGTCACTCTTACTTGCATCCGTATGGCTACTTCCCCTCGTGCGGTGGTACGGCTATTCGATCGGCGGCCCCTTGGAAGCGCCAATACTCTTTTCCGGACTTGGAGCTCTCAACGTGGTTTGGCCTATTTGTCTTTGGGTAGCCTGGTCGGAGCGCCGGCGGAGACCGGCAATGGCAGCTTTGTGTATCTCTCTTCTGCCCGTGGCAGTCGCTTCGTTGACGCCTCTTGGAGGCGTGATGAAGGTGATTCCTTTCCAACCCGCTCGGGTGTTGTCTGGCGCCATTCTGCTGTCCACGGTTCCAGGGGCCTTTCTAATTTCTCGAACCCTGCGAGATCTGATTGGCCAAGGATGGGTATACAAAATTGCATTGGCGACGTGCGTCATTGTCTTTGCACTAGTTCATCCGTGGCAAAGGTTCGGCATCTCCTCACTTTCTCGAACTGAAGATGAATCGGTCAGCAAAGTTCGGCGCGCAGTTAAAGACCTGCCACCAGGCATGGTACTAGTCGAAATTGTTAAACCTGATGCCATCTTCAACTCGTCCGGCCGGGAGATAAGGGAACTGGCGATCTCCCGCGCATTGGCCCATCAGATTGCGATGGACAACCGCCCGATACTTTGGTCCATCTTTCGAGAGCAAGCGATCACTGCGCCAATTGCAACAGCAGTCACAAACCTCTTCTCAACTACACAAGAGAATTTCGGGATTAATGGCACGGCACTAAGTCGAGCCGCCGAAATACAAATCTCTCAAGAGGATGCGTACAAGTTAGCCAGTCATGTCGGAGTGGCGTATTACCTGGTCCATTCTCCAACTCAATTCGAACGTCTGCAAAATAGTCCCAACGTGCGCTTTTTGTGGGAGGTTAACGGATGGTATCTCTTCATCAATCTGCTAAAACCTTCTGCTGCGCTGGAGCGTGTCAATGGCACTCCGGTTGTTACCTGGATCTCGCCGCATTTTAAGAGCCGCTCACCCAACGAACTGGACCTGTTCAACCTGTGGGAAGAGTTAGCTTTTGACGGACATCCCGACGTCAGCTTGTTGTGGGCACAAAGCCCAGGCACAGATCCGTGGACACTGATAGCAGCGTTGCCAGCGACGATTGTGGTGATCGACCCGTCGTCCGTCAGCTCACCAAATGAAGGGTGGCTTTCACAGTTAGACAAAGCCGCTGCAAAACTGAAGGTGCTCTTGATTAATGATGGTTCCCCGCTCGCGCGTCAGATCGAGTTACGAAAAAACTACGCGGCATACCGTAGCGTGAATGCAAAGGATTATGCGTCACCCAAACTTTTGCTAAAGGAGCTATCCTCGGGAATCACTGACTGGCAGCAAGCAACTGTTCAGCAGCCGGATGTTGCTTTACGCCTTTGGCGAACCAACGCTGCTTACTTTCCCGCCTGGACCAGCGGCGATGGGTCCAGAGTGTTCCTCACAGGGCAGGGAGGAATGGCGATGCTTGAGACGAAAGAACCTTTCCTCAAATGGAAGAGCTCCGGTTTACGTTTTGCCGCAGTCATGTTTTGCCTCCTTGGCATCCTGGCTTCTGGTTGGATCATCCACTCAATCAAACGAGTTAAACGTTCCGCAATAGCGACCAAAATTTGTTGACAGCTCAAAGTGCGCTATGACACTCTCCGCGTGTTACGACTCTCACGCGAGATGTAGGTTCCGCGGAACCGGCGATCATCCCCCAATGATTGTATTCCTCAACCTCAGACCCTTCTGAACCTCTCAGAAGTGCCTTCACGATAGGAGTACCCACAATGAAGAATCCCAACAGGCGTACCATTCGCTCTGGAGTACTAGCTTTGCTTTTGCTCGGCGCGATGTTTGCCGGGCTCAACAACTCCGGCACATTCACGAAACTAGCCTTTGCCCAAAACTACGGAGGATCAGGCAGTTGCCCTGCTCCCGCGGGATGTGGCAACTGGGGCTGCTACTATCAGAATGGGGTGCTGCAGTGCACGCTCTACAACATTGGGGGAGGCCAACAGTGTTCCGGCACCCGAACATGTACTAAGGCCCCTTAACTGGCTCCCGTTATCGTTATAAAAGAGACAGAGCGGAGCATTGACTCCGGGCGTGTCAAGCGGCCGGGGTCAGTGCCGAGCGTTCGGAGATTTGAGCATGCGCTTCATTGGTCTTTGTTGTTTGGTGATGGCGATACTGCCCCCCGGCTTTGCCCTGGAAACAGCCTCAGCTCAGCAAGGAGGTACTTCTTCCGAACTCTGGCGAATCCGTTCACAAACTCTTACCGAAGAGCTGATCAAAGACTCAAGCTCCCTCCCTCGTTCTGAGCGCGCACTAATGTGGGCCAGGTTGGCACAGAAATGGTGGCGGGAGGATCCGGAAAAAGCTCACTCGTGGATGTTGAAGCCTATTGAGATAGTGGAAGCTGTTCCAAACCGAGAAAGTCCGGCCGAACGCAGCGAGCGGCTAACGACAGTGCGGGCGGTTCTCAAGATCGTAGCATCCCTCGATCAAAAATTAAGCAAACGATTGGTCGCCATTCTTACTCAGGACGCGGAGCACGTATCGGACGCCGACCGATTAGCTAATGCTGATGGCCTGGTCGAAGCCGCCATCTCAATAGTGAAAGAAAATCCGAAACGCGCGGCCGAGTTGGGCGCGGCCGCCCTTCGTTTCGGCCATCCAACTTATATATCGTCGCTGTTGTTGCAACTGCGAGCCAAAGACGCAAAGTTGGCAGACACTCTCTTCGCGCAAACGATGGCTTCCGCACGAGAAACCTGGAATATCGACTTCATGAATTCACTAGCATATGCAGGTTTCCCTGCTTCCATGTCGCCGGGTGGGAATATGCCTGGGCCACCAGACGGACTGCAGCGGGAGTTGCTCAAACTCTATATCTCTTATTTGCAAGCCAATCCCATCAACCCCGAGAACCGAGACTCTGTTTGTCGAGGGGTAATCTCTTTCATCGCTCCCGCGCTGGGCCAGTTCAACCGACTGTTACCCGCTCAAACAGTCCAGGTTCAGCAGTCGATAAATCAATGTCAATCAGAAAACCCGTTAACACGCCAAAGGCTGGACGACGCCACCCGCGAGCAGCCGCTCAATACGATTGAAGAGTTACTGAAAGCCGCCGATGACTCCAAGGATTTGATGGTACGCACGGTGTATCAATCGCGCGCCGCATTGCTGGCAGCACAACAAAGCAACCTTGATCGCGCTCTCAAAATTCTAGATAGCATTAGCCCTGAGGCTCGACAGCTCATGGGCGGAACATGGGCGGGTTGGCGCTGGGAATGGGCCGCAAACTTGGCGGCTCAGCATTTTAAGGATGGAGACGTTTACGGCATGCGCCAAATCATCAATGCCGTTCCCGTCGACTTGCAGTCCTTCGCCAAGATCGCGTTCGTCAGCCAACTGCCTGATAGGTCCGATAAAGACAGCGACC
>JANNON010000728.1:0-5164 GCA_031399105.1 Blastocatellia bacterium
GTTTCACAACATTCAACTGTAATGCACATTGAGAGTTCCCAATCCAGACGACAAGCTGATGAAGCATGTCGGACATTGATGAGCCAAGTTATTGTTACCATTGAAATGGTTCCTAACTTTACTTGGCTCTGCCTGGCTCGATGATCCCCACCTGAAGGTTGGAGTGAATGAGGCGAACTTCCAGCGGCAACATCATGCGTGCACTTTTTGTGCAAAGCCCCTCGAAAAAGTAGAACGGGATGCGCACGCTAGATCATTCACGTCCTCTGCAACGCGGGCTTAGTTTTTCACTTCCACTCGCCCTGCAAGGCAAACGCCGCCCAGTAGTAAGGCGACTGCCATTCTTTCTGTCGAGACATTTCCGCCTGAGCATTGCGCAGTGAAGCCGCTGGTGTTTGGTTCTCTTTAAGCATGCCGCGATAGAAACGCTGCATCAGTTCGGCAGTAGCCTTGTCGTTCACATTCCAAAGACTCACAACCACACGTCGCGCGCCGGCGTACATGAAGCCGCGAGTGAGGCCCACCAAACCTTCGCCTCTCATCTCTTCTCCCAAGCCAGTTTGACAGGCGCTGAGGACGACGAGTTCGACCGGCAGGTCGAGGTTGTAAATCTCGAGTGCGCGCAGAAATCCGTCCTGAGAATTGCCACGCTCATCGACAAGCGACAACACTATCGCCGAAAGATCGGGGCGCTCAGTGTCGAGGTAACCGTGAGTGGCGAAATGCACGTACCGATACTGACTCAAATCGTCTGCCATAACAGCGCGACGACTTGCTTTGAAATCGAGGGCCTTAAGATTCCCCGCTCCGGGCGCAACCGCGAGAATCTCCTCGGCCTCCTGGCGGGTGAAACGAAGCCGGCGAATAGCGAATTTCCCCAGCGAAATAGTCGACGAATCCTCATGCTCTATGGATCTTGTTTCCGCAGACACACGCGGAGATTGACTCTTTACCGAACCTGCAAAGTTCGACTTCACACGCTGGTCACTCTTTGAAAACACCGGGTCGGCGAAGATGGCAATTGACTTGGGTGCGAGTTTACGGCCAGCCAAATTCTTCCGCTGAACCGCCAATGCGGAAGCCGACGGAAGCGAGATGATCTCGTGGTCGAGGATCAAAGGGCGGTAGGTTTCTTTTGCGTCCGCGACTGACAACGCAGCGAGCGGGACATAGTGCAACGCATCGTCTGCCACAATCACCAGTCGCTTTGAGCCTAACTCTGCCGCCACTGGCTTCAGCACCATCTGGCTCAACTCCGCGATCGCTTTTGAAAGTTGCACATCGGCTTGGGCGACGCGATCCCGCTTTTGCGTAGCTTGTTCGAGCGGCTTGGTAATACTGCGCGCCGTCAATAGCTCATAAACCTGCCGTGCTGCTTTTTGTATCACCGCTCGCTTCGGCAGTTCGTGCGTGGTGAGCTTGTTCTGCGTAACTGCCCACACAAAACTTCGCTCATCACCAAGCGAATATTCCAGCAGCACTGTATTGGGATCTAACTGGGCTTGGATCGCTCGCAAGCTAAGTGGCTGCGGTTGAGTCAGTGCGGCGTATGCCGGACTCGAACTGCGTATCGCCGCTTTCACTTCCTCGAACTCCGCTTCGAGTCGCGTGAGTTCTGCTTCGAGGGCAGCGGTTCGCTCGCGTGGTGCGTTTTGAGCGCGGAGTTGAATCTGCCGCTGGGCTTTGGCGCTCAGTAGTTGCGACAGTTCACGCTCGCGATCGATCAGCTTGGCATCGACACCCTGGCGAATATCGACGTGCGCCTCGTTCAACAATTCCAGCATGCTGCGAGCGTGTGCGCGTTCACTTGTTTGCAGTGCTGCCGCATCGTGTCCGGCATTGGGTTGTAAGCGATGCTGTTCCATCAACAGGTCGATGAACAGCTTGTAGTCGTCCTGCCGCTTTGCAAAGTAGGAGGCGCGAAATACCTGGCCGCCCGCCTGTGATCGCAACTCCTCGATCAACTGCAACGCTTCGGCGAAGAGCTTGTGGGCCTCCGCAAACTCGCCTTGTTGTGTCTTAACGCGCGCAATACCGACCAACGCTCTGGCGATGCTACTGCGGTCATTCAACGACCGGAAGACTTCCAGAGCGTTGTTGTAGTTCTCTGCAGCCTCAGCAGGCCTATTCAGACCGTTGTAGACATGTCCGAGATTGGCGAGCGTGAGACCCTCGTTTCGTCGATCACCAATTTTGCGACGGAGCGCAAGCGCTTGCTGGTGTTGCTCCAAAGCTTTCTGTGCCTGGTCTGCTGCGGAATAGGCAACACCCATCTGATCGAGCGTCGTTGCTTCTCCGCGAGGATCGCCGAGGCTGCGTCTTAAAGGTAGAGCTTGACCGTAATACTCAAGCGCCTTCGCCCCTTGACCTCGCTCGACCCAAATTAGACCGACCAATCCAAGTGTGTCAGCCTCGGTTTCCTTGTCGCCCCTCGCTCTGCTGACCTTGAGCGATTGCTCGGCATTGCTCAGTGCTCGCTCCGTGTCGCCGATTCCGAGGTACATCCGCGCGATGTTGTGCAGGGCTGCCGCTTGACGCCCATCGTCGAGAGACTGGAGAATCTTCAATGCTTCATTGTAGAAACCCAACGCCTTTTGCCACTGCCCGAGATCGTTATTGACCTTTCCAATATTGTTCAGAATGGAAGCCTTTGTGGAGCGATCATCCACCTGGTCGTAGATAGGCAAAGCCTTGCCATAGCTTTCCAGTGCTTGCGCTTGATCCCCGAGAACGTCCTGAGCGCCTCCGATAAAATTTAATGTCGCGGCCTCTCGACGCTGGTCGCCGATGTCCTGAAATAACCCCAGCGCCTGTTGAAAGCGGGCGAGTGCTTTAGGAAAGTCGCTTGATTGCGCGTGCGTGGAACCAATCCGATAGAGCGTGAGGCCTTGCCAGTATTTGTCACCAACAGCTCCAAAATGCATTAGCGCTTGCTCATACTTTTTGATCGCTGCCTGACGAGAGTCGGCGGTCCGTTGCGCGCGGAGTTTCTGCCCTTCTTCAAACGCCCTTGCTGCTGCCAGTAACTCTCTTTCACGTGATCCGGCAAGGGCCCGCGACATCATGACCAAACGATAGCGACCAATTGGCGACTTTGAATTTAGAGAGCGGACTTTGATTTGAAAGACACCGGCGGTTTGGGATTCCCAAACGATGAGTTCAGGACCGTATTGGTCATTCGGGCCATCCACAGAGACAAGCTTTTCCTCAGCTGGGCCAAGCAGGGTTACCTCGACGTCTATTCCGTTCTGCTCAACCACCGCGTGGAGAAACTCACCCGACGTTAGACGCACGGCGAAAGTTTGCGTTTCGCCGCCCTTCAACTCCCGCTCGAGAGATTCACCCGGTCGAACGTCCGTCGTAGGCTGGTGAGTGGCTTGAGCATGGATACGACCAGCAGGTACAAGTAACACTGCTGCGAACAGCAGAATTAGTAGTAGGGTATGGGTGGTATAAACAGACCTGACCATTGCTTCCTTAGTTTTCGCACTCGGTCCGGTAAAACAAGTTCAAGTGACACTCGATCATCAATCAAGTGTCACCTGACTTAGTTCCTTACTTTGAAATGTTGCCTGCTAATACTCTTCCAGATGGTCCAACTAGTCTGACTTTTCCGGATCGTTTCCCTTTGCAGTCCAATTGTCCTCTTCGTCACCGGGACGCGGATCTGAAAGTAATCCGAAGAACATGGCGGGATCGCTGCCCGGAGGAGCGAAGCTGAACACGTACTTTCCGGCGATGTAGCCTGCCTCTTGTTGTGCCTCGTTGGGATCGGCTAGCTCGAAGGAAAATACGTACATGGTCACTTCAGGCGCACTCACTTCAAGACCCGTCTCTGCAAGAATCGTTTTGCCGTCGGTGTCTGCGACTGTGTAGTGTGCCGTCCACTTGTCGTCCAGACCGGGTATGAACGACAGCGTCGTCATGCCGCTATTCTGGTAGTGGTTGCTATCGATCGTTACGACATAGCTCCTGGTGCTTGGAAGCGTGATGTTATTTGCTGGGCTCGGGGTTGACATCGTTTCTCTCCTTTTCAAACAGATTCGAAAGCGGCGCTTGGGTGGCGCATTTTGTATATCGGCTTAGGCGTCGCTTTATATCACGAGCCGCCACCCTGAACTAACATTTCCTTTATCCCCACCTGCGGTGGCTGCGAAACTCCGGCTCATAAGTCCCAATCAATTCAATTGCTCTGAAGGAGTTTTTCCCAGACCCTTCGGGGTCTTGTTTGAGCTGGAACGGATACACTCGAGTCACGCGTGCGTGGCGTGACTGGGTGCGAACGCGTCAGCATTAGTACCGATCGAACCTTACGGTTACCCAGCTCTCTCGTGACCTTCCCCTTCGCCTGTTTAACGCCAACCGTCACTTTCGTAGTTGTTTCATTCGCCGCCAGTTCAGCAGACTCCTCGTCGTCTGCCTCAACTTCCGCGCCAGGCGAGTGTGTCGGTTTCTTCTTAGCGAGTTGTAAACTTTTCAAATCTCCAAAGCGTCCGTTCAACTCGCGATATATCCGGCCAGCGACCGCTGCAGGGAAATGATTGCGCGCATCGGCGCCCCGAGCGATTACTACAACTGCCAATCTTGGATTCGAAAGCGGAGCGTATGAAGTGAACAGACCAACCCATCCTCCGCTCTCAATGCAAGTCCCGGTTTTGCCGGCGACAGTCTGCAAAGGATCGTGCGCCTTGCGACCAGATCCATAGTTAACCGCACCCACCATTCCGGCAACCATGTGACGCCACGCGTTTGGGTCGATAGCGACCTGGCGGCGCACTACCGCGTTCAACCGTTGCCGATCCGGCGGTGTGGTAGCAACGAAAGGCCTTACCAATTTTCCGCCATTGGCCATCGCCGACACCAACGTCGCCAACTGCAGCGGGGTCACCTCGAAGTTATCGCCATGCGAAGACATACGATTCACGCCGGCAGCGGATTTGTAAGTGGGGACGCGGCCCGAGAACTCATTGGGCATGTTGATGCCGGTGCGCTCGCCCAGTCCCAGTTGACGCGCGTAGTTAACCATCTTTAGAAAACCAACCTGTCCACCGACCTGCTGGAAATAATCGTTCTTTGAGAAAGCCAGCGCCCTCGTTAAATCGACTTTATTCGAGTCAGATATGTTTGCTATGTCGTTCGGATCGATCACCTGTTCATTCAAACC
>JANNON010000760.1:0-4069 GCA_031399105.1 Blastocatellia bacterium
TGGGACTGAGACCGACGGGTCTAAGGCTGGCGCGGTACACTCATTCGCCGGTGGTATTTGAACGTAGCGTTGTGCTCGATCTTCAGCGATACATCGAAGCACGATATAATCGCAACTGGGACAAGGAGGTTGCCGACGCCCATGCGGTAATGGAATATACAACCTATGGCGTTTACGCTCGAGAAGTGGATCGATCCAAACGAGTCGTCGCCGTCAAGCCGCCTCTGAGCCTTTATTTCTGGTGGCCGAGTGAGGTGGCCCAAATTCAAGATTGCTTTGTTCAGCGGGTTCGTGATACCGGTGCGCGCTTGGTGGGAGTTCAATCGAATACTGGTTGTGAGGTGAAGTTGATCAGGCATCTCGCGGAGCGTGTTTGGCCGCGGGTTCCGGAGGTTGCGGAGAACCTTGTCGCGGAATGAAGACGACCTCCGAAATTTGCGTCATTTATTATCATGGCACCGATTGGAACGGTGTCCGCGCACGGCAACAGTATCTAATGTCAGCGATTTCGAAGTACGCCGATGTCTTCTACCTCGATCAGGGACGTGAGGTCCGGGGACGAATCGTTCGACACGTTCCTCAACCGAACATTACGTGTATTAGAGGCCTCGTAAATCTGGTCTACGGTCTTGAGCGCAGGGGTCTTTCACGCCTAATTCCGTTGCTTTTTCGCTGGAACCTTTGGTCGCTTTACCGGCGCTATGATCGTGTTATTCTCTGGACGGCGGAGAATTGGTTGCGTCCGTTTCGATTCGTTGAGTGTGATCTGTTTATTTATGATTGCATCGATCCGTGCTTTGCCGCGCATGAGCGGGAAATTCGCGAGTTTCGGCGGCGAGAGGTGGAATGCATCAGGGCTGCTGACTTAGTGTTTGCATCGGCCGATGCCTTGGTAGACTACTGTCTCGAATTCAATGGTAATGTAGCATTGTTAAATAATGCTTGTGATCCCTCGGACTACGCGAAGGATCTTGTTGATCAGGCCGGAAAACCGTTTTGGTGGCCGACACAAGCAGACTATGTTGCAGCTTATTTGGGAACCATTGATTCCCGGTTCGATTTCGAGAGTGCCGAAGCGGCGGTTGTAAGGAATCCCAACATTTGGTTTGTATTCGCAGGGACGATTGCCCCGGAAGTCGCAGATTACGTCGATGGTTTAGCGGCGAAAGCCAATGTCATTTGCCCGGGGAGAATAAGCCTGACGGCTGGTCGGTATCTATTGTCGCATTGCAGCGTTGGCTTAATTCCGTTTCTTGTCGGGGCGGTTAACGATGCCGTCAACCCGGTTAAGTTGTATGCTTATGCCGCGATGGATAAGCCGATTGTAGGAACCAATACCCGTGAACTCCGCAAGCATTCGCAACAGGTGAAGATTGCGAATGGATCTTTGGATTTCGCAGAGAAAGTAGCTAGTTCGGTAGGTGTTCGGCAAGACGAGGAAGAAAGGGCAGATAGGCGCAGGTTCGCGCAAGCGAATACATGGACCTGTCGTGCGAGTGAGGCTTGGCGGAGGATTCAGGAGTTATTGTCAAGATTTCCTCAATCGAGTACTCGTGAAAATGGAATAGCGCATCAAAGCGTGCCCCGCGGGAGGATGTAGGATCGTGGAATCGACAAGAATGTCCAACAACATCGCTGATCGGGTAATCGTATTCGTCAATGCCAGCGGAGACACATTTACGCCAACGGCTAGTGGTTCGCTAGGGCCTTGGATTTGGGAGGTGTGTAGAGCAGCTCAGGCGCAGGGGATAGAGCCAATGGTTGTTTCTAAACGGAAGATAGGAGTTAAGCCGTATGATTGGCCATATACAACCTTGGTTGACTGGCCGACGATCCCGAGAGGTCGCTTATTTGAATTCGTACTCAAGGTCAACCGGAAACTAACAGGTTGGGCGGAGTTTGGCCAAGGTGTCTTTGCTCGGAGGACTGCAGGGATAATTCAAAAGCTTGGTGCAGATAAACTTCCGATATTCTTACAAAACGATCCTGAGATGGCCGTTTTTCTGCGTCGTCGTTTTCCGAACTCATTCATTATTTGCCATTTTCAGAATCAGCAGGAGTGCCGGCCTCGTTTCCGATCTGATTTTGCGAGGTCGGTGAATCGTGTCACGGCGTGCAGTCGTTTTACCGCCCGCTGGATTGAGCAGTACTACGCGTTGCCGACGGATGGCGTCGTTCCGATTTATAGTGGAGTTGATTCGGAAAGGTTTCGTCCAGCGCCGCCTCCTGACAGCCCCTTAGTTATCAACTTCACGGGCAGAACAGGGGTTGAAAAAGGGCCGGATCTCTTGCTTGAGGCTGCCGTTCGGATCAAAAGTGAGGAGCCGACACTAAATTTCTGCATTCAGTTGTTGGGCTCCAGTATCTCGGGTAGTCATGAATGGAATCCGTTTCAGCGAAAACTGAAACGTCAAATGGATCACCTGGAATCGCTAGGAACATCAGTGCATTGGAAGGGGCATATTCCAAGAGCGAGAATCGTTGAGGAATTGCAGCGAGCCCATATTCATGTTACACCGTCGCGCTGGGATGAGCCATTTGGGCTCGTCACGTTGGAAGCGATGAGCTGTGGATTGCCTACCGTGGCGTCACGGACTGGAGGAACACCGGAGGTCGTTGGAGACGCAGCTATTCTTTTTCCGCGGGATGATAGTATCGCGCTATCCAGTTCGTTACGGTCATTGCTTCGTTCGGCGACAGCCCGGAAAGAGTGGTCGATTAGAGGCCGGCGTCGGGCCTGCGAGATGACCTGGGGAAAGACTTGGCAAGCTATCTGCGAAAGTTCAGAAAGGTAGAATATTTTCTGAAAGAAATACGATTTCAGTTCATAGATGCGTTGCGCGGCATCGCCGCTCTGGGTGTTTGCTTTCATCACTTACTAGACAGTAACACCGTCTTGGAGGCTTCGCTCCGGCGACATGTTCCAAGCATCATCCAAGAAGTTGTTAGTTGGGGTGCGTACGGGGTCGAGGTCTTCTTTGTGATCAGCGGCTTTGTCATTACTTACTCGCTGCGAAATGTTCCAATTACGTTTTCCGCGCTAGGGAGATTCGCCCTCCGGCGTCAGCTTCGCCTTGATCCACCCTACTGGACGGTCCTCGCCCTGGCATTGGTATTAAGTTGTATTGAGATTCATTTTCTGCCGCATAGTTCTGACGTGTTGCCAAATGTTTCCGAAGTGGTGGCGAACGTCGTCTATCTCCAAGAAATTCTGCAAATAAAGGCGATTGTTCATGTAGCGTGGACGCTTTGCCTCGAGGTTCAGTTCTACCTCATCATGATTGCGGTGGTGGTTATTGGCGGCTGGCTAGGAATCGCATTTCGAGCAGATCGGAGGCCCTTCGCCGCTGTGCTGACCGCTATTCTTGGGGTTTTATCGTTACTCGTTTACGACGAACGGAGTCCTTGGTTTCTGAGTTTCTGGTGCCATTTTGCCGCGGGAGCGCTCGCTTTTTGGGCGATGGAGAACGGTTCCGCACGCTGGGTAGCATTCAGCTATTTCGGTATATTTCTCCTATTCTGCATTCAGGACGGTGTGCCGCGGATGATGGCTGGTTTGGTTTCTGCACTAATCGTTTTAGGACTGTCCCGGGGCGACAGATTGAAGAGCTGGTCCTTGGGGTGGGGGGTGCAATATTTTGGACGTATTTCATACAGTCTTTATTTAGTTCACTTTTCTGTGCTAGAATTCATTATGCGAGGTGCGTACAAAGTGACGGGTGAAAATCAGTGGGCAGCAGTGTTTTGGGTTATCCTCGCATTCGGAATTTCTGTAGTAGTTGCGCACCTGCTTTATGTGACTGTAGAACGATGGGGCATGTCTTTGAGTTCTCAATTTAAGCAGGTGCGAAAGCGGCAGATTATTCCAGCAATAGTTGAGATAGCAGACTAGCTATGTAGGAAATTCTGCCGCAGTCTAATTAACTTAGGAAACACTGATTTAATTGCCTCACAGGGTTGGAAATAGTTAGTCAAAGGAGTAATAAGTTAGGTAGTATAGTTGGCATGGAACAACAATTGAGTTTCGAGCAGTCCGAGTATGCGGGGAAGAAGAATGTCACCCGGCGCG
>JANNON010000834.1:0-9192 GCA_031399105.1 Blastocatellia bacterium
TCACTAACACGTTCTTCAGGGTTTTATGCTCGATTGAACCTGGCCCCCCACCCGCTACCGCAAGGTGGTACTGACCTCATGACACCCGATCGAATCGCGAACGAGCAAACTGCACCACTACCGAACGATTGAGCGAAGCGACCGGGTCGCCGCGAAGGATATCAACCTATCTGTGACTGGCTTCTTTTGATACCTTCTTCATCACACTCGGCCCGGTCGCTTCGCTCAACGGTTCTGATTGCTTTCACCGAAAGGAACTCCACTACTGAATGACCGCATTCGACGAGTTAACAGCCGGGTCCGATCCGTTGCAGTTGTTCCACCATTGGTTTGATGAAGCCAAAGCGACGGGCCTCCAATTGCCGGAAGCCATGACACTGGCTACGGCAACTCGTGATGGACAACCTTCCGCACGAACTATTCTTTTGAAACAAGCAGATGCAAACGGATTTGTCTTCTACACGAATTACAACAGCCGCAAAGGTAGAGAATTAGAAGCGAACCCATTTGCCAGCCTTGTTTTTCACTGGGCTCCCCTAGAGTATCAAGTTCGCGTTGAAGGAACTGTAACGAAGACTTCGGCGGCTGATTCAGATGCTTACTTCCAAACGCGTCCGCGTGAAAGCCAGATCGGCGCGATCGCTTCAGCGCAAAGCGAAGTTATTGAAGGTCGTAAATCTCTTGATCAGCGCGTAACTGACCTGACGCGGCTTTATGAAAACCGGCCGCTCGAACGACCGTCCCATTGGGGTGGTTACATACTGAAGCCGATGAGCATTGAATTCTGGAAAGGCCGTGTGGGCCGGCTGCACGATCGTTTGGTCTATGAGCGCCAACCCGACGACACCTGGCGCATCAGCCGGTTGTCTCCTTAAGAGCGAGACTCCGAGTTCAGAGCGGTCGTAACGCACCCTTCGCGAGTTTCTTTTTCAAATCCACATATCCCTGTTCACCGGCGACGAGATCTCCCAGCACACGCTTGATTCCGCGATGGCCGCGCGCGAACTCGATCATGCGTTCGGTGAAAGGCGCGCCCCAAAAGTTCCCATAAAAACGACGGCGCATTTGTGATGCTCGTTTTAGATCGCCGCCAAAGTCGGCACGCCATCGCCGTTCGTACTCCTCAGGATTGCCTTTGAGATAAGTTTCGGCAAACAACTCAGCCGATCGAAGCGCATAGTAAATCCCCTCACCTGTAACCGGATCCGCGAAGCCCGCCGCGTCACCAAGCAAGGCCCAATCTCGACCACACACTTTCCTTTCGTCCCACGTCTTGTCGGCCAACCCGGGAATGCGCGCCGCATATCGTTCGGCACTTTGGTCCAGGTTCTTCCTTATCCGCTGGTCGCGCTCAAGATCGACTTTTCGACTCGTCCAAAGTTTCGCAGTGGAATCTTCACGCTGCCGGTAATACCCGAGCATGAAATCCCAAAGCAGTTCGTCCAGCGGTTTGTGTTCAAACGTGTCCTGCGTTGTAGCAATACCAAACGAGATATGATCGACTCGCGGAAAGGCCCAGGCATAACCAACCCAGCCCGGCAAGAAAGCCACGACGGTCGGCGCCTCAGCTTTCTCGGGTAAGGGCGCGCGATAACCAAAGGCGACCTCCATATCGGAGGGCGGTAAGGGGCCGGCGAGTTTCTTCCCGATGCCACTGTTGGCTCCATCGGCGCCTACCAGGAACGCGGCTTCGAATTTTTCCCCAGCGGCATCGACGACTGTCCAACCGTGTTCGCCCCGCTTGATGTTTCGCGTTGAGACTTTATTTGAGAGCACCTGAGCGCCCTCGAGTTCAGCACGATCGCGTAGATAACAATCGAAGGCGATGCGTGAATAGATCGCGAAGGGCTCGTTGAGCTCGAGGTGTAATCGTTTGCCCGCAGGTGAATAGAGATCGAGTTCGTCGATCGTGCGTCCGACTGCCTGCAACAGATGCGGCCAGGCCTTCAATGCTTTCGCAGTGACGCCGCCGCCACAGGCTTTCGGTTCGCCTTCCGGACGACCGTCAAAGAGCGCCACGTTAACGCCGCCTCGTGCGAGTAACTCCGCAGCGAATGAGCCGGCCGGACCCGCGCCAACAATTAAGACATCAAACTTTTTCACGATTTTGAGGATAGTAAACTTCGTCGTTGATGCATAGGGGTGCGAGGTTGAGTGCTTGACGGTAATGACTTAGAAGTGCGCCTAACCAATCACACCACTCAACACAGTGGGTCTCAGTCAGTACCGTAGCGCGATAGCGTCGGGTCGTCCGTATCAGTCAGTACGCTAGCGACGCTGAGTGAGTTGCGCGTTGGACCCGACGCTACCGGTCTACGGTACTGACTGAGACCCACTGTGTTGGCTGATGGTAATAACTGCGACCCACCTGGTTGAGTGATGTCTACGTGACCCGACGCTACCGCGTTACGGTACTGACTTGGCTTCCTGTTAAGCACGCATTGCGCAAAGCGCGTGCTAGAATCCTTCCGTTCCTAACAATTGATCCCCCTTCGCCTCCGCTTGATCGGGGACTCACGTTGGTTTGTGAGGTAGCTTATGCAAGCTGAAAGCTCTTTAGTTTTCTCAGGCATCGCTCCTCATCCGCCGATCATGGTGCCGGAAGTTGGCCGCGAGGAAAGTCGCGAGGTACGCGGCTCGATCCAGGCTATGGCCGACCTCACAAGACGCATCATCAGCACTGGCGCTGAAACGTTAATCCTGATTTCACCTCACGCCCCACTCGATCCAAATGCATTTGTCGCTTACCGTGGTCCAATTCTGCACGGCGACTTTTCCAGGTTCCGTTCCGCGGCTACCACAGTTGAATGCTCTCTTGATGATCAACTTCTTAGCGAGATCAGGAACAAGGCAAACGACGAAAACCTAAAGTTGATCGATCTCAGTCACGGCAATCTCGATCATGGCACGTCGGTACCGCTCTATTTTCTGATGCGCAACGGCTGGCGCGGAAGGGTTGTTGCGCTCGGCTATAGCTTCTTATCAAAACCAGATCACCTGCGGTTCGGCGAGTGCTTAAGAGATGCCGCAGACGCTGTTGGTAAGCCGGTAGCATTGCTGGCCAGCGGAGATCTAAGTCATCGTCTAAAACCCGATGCGCCGGCCGGCTACGAACCTTCCGCTTACCTTTTTGATGAAGAGGTTGTGGCTGCAATCGAAGCTAATGACACGCAGCGAATTGTTGGGATAGCTCCAAGTCTAAGAAAGCTTGCCGGCGAATGCGGTTATCGTTCGATGCTCATCGCGATTGGGGCGACCAGATCGTTAACGCGAAATTGCGAGGTGCTGCATTACGAGGCGCCGTTTGGCGTTGGCTATCTGGTGGCGCAACTGACGAGGAAAGAGAAGCGCGAGCAAACGGAGAAGGGCCTTGCGGGCGAAACGGCGGCCAGTCTCCCTCATGATCCTCATCAAATATTGCCGCAGCTTGCTCGTCAGATTGTCGAGGCCTACACACTCACGGGCAAAGAGTTGAGACCAGACGAATCGGCTTCTCCAATTTTGTCAGCTCGCGTCGCCTGCTTTATTTCGATAAGGACAATGGACGGCGAGTTGCGAGGCTGCATCGGAACAATCGAGCCGGTGAAAGACATGCTTGCTGACGAGTTAGTAGCGAATGCGATCGGGGCCGCCACTCGGGATCCGCGCTTTCCTCCAGTAGCTTCCGGTGAACTGGCGCACCTTTGTTATTCAGTTGACTTACTGTCAGCCATCGAAGCAACGACTATCGAACAACTCGATCCGTCAGTGTTTGGCGTTGTCGTCGAAGACGAGCGCGGCATTAAGCGAGGATTGCTGCTGCCTGACATTGCGGGGGTAGAAACAGCAGCGCAGCAGGTTGAGATCGCTGCGAGAAAAGCGGGAATCCCGCAAGGTGTTCCCTTACGAATTTCCCGCTTTCGCGTAACTCGGTTTAGCGAATGTGACTAGACGTCCAGGTTCCGCACGTCGAGCGCGTTGTCTTCAATAAACTTTCTGCGCGGCTCTACCTGATCGCCCATCAACACGGTGAAGATGCTTTCCGTCTCGACCGCGTCATCTATCCTGACTTCCAGCAGCGTCCTCTTTTCCGGATTCATGGTGGTTTCCCAGAGTTGCTCCGGATTCATTTCACCAAGACCTTTATAGCGCTGAATAGATAGGTCCTTCTTGGCCGCTGCCAGGACCTTTTCCAGCAAATCTTCTCGCGTCGCGATCTCTTCCTTCGAGCCATTCTCACCGATGATGAAGGGGGCGGCGAGCTTATCTTCTAGACCCATGAACAACTCTACTGCTTTGTGGAATTCAACAAAGCTCGCGAAGTTCCAGTCGATAGCCAGATGCGTTCCGGCCAGGTTGGTGGTTTTGATCGCATACAAACTGTGCTCTTCGTCATAAGACATCTCAGTCTCATAACCGGCTTTAGCTAATGCCTCTTCGACCTTTCCCATCAGATCGCTCTCATGAAAAACGGTCCGCAGCGTCGAGCCTTCCTTTCGCAACACACCTTTTTTCCCGGCAAAGGCCTCCAGGAGCACGTTGAGCAAATTGAAATCACCACCCAGGCGGCGTGTCGCCCGTTCGGAGTATCGCTTTAGATCGACCATCTTCTCCAGCGACTTAGCCAACTCCTTGCCTTCGATTTCTTCGTTGGCGCCGACCACCTTCACAGTCATATCAGCCGTGGCCATGCGCATCAGGTAACGAGTCATCGCACTTTCATCTTTTATGTACTCTTCCTTCTTGCCCCGCTTAACCTTGAACAAAGGAGGTTGCGCGATATAGACATAGCCGAGCTCAATCAACTGGGCCATTTGACGATAGAAGAAGGTGAGCAGCAGAGTTCTGATGTGCGAGCCGTCGACGTCCGCGTCCGTCATCAGGATGATCTTGTGATACCGAACCTTCCCGGCATCGAAATCCTCTTTGCCGATCCCGGTGCCTAACGCGGTAATCAGGGCTTTGATCTCACTGTGGCCCAGCATCTTGTCGAAACGCGCCTTCTCGACGTTTAGGATCTTACCCTTCAAAGGAAGGATCGCCTGGTTCTTCCGATCGCGTCCCTGCTTTGCGGACCCACCGGCGGAGTCGCCCTCAACAATATAGATTTCTGAGAGCGCGGGATCCTTCTCCTGGCAATCAGCGAGCTTTCCGGGAAGCATCGAGCCAACCAGCGCGCCCTTGCGCACAATCTCGCGGGCCTTTCGCGCGGCCTCACGAGCTCTCGCGGCGTCAACCGACTTACCCACAATCTTGCGGGCAACGGTGGGGTTCTGTTCAAGAAATTCCGTCAGGCGTTCGTTCAGAAACGACTCTACCGCGCCTTTGACGTCAGAATTCAACTTGCCCTTTGTTTGCCCTTCAAATTGTGGTTGCGGCAGCTTGACCGAGATGACCGCAACGAGTCCTTCACGGACGTCATCGCCGGTCAGCGAGGTCTTGAAGTTCTTTGCCAGCCCGGATGACTGCGCGTAGGCGTTAATCGTTCTCGTGAACGCGGAGCGAAAACCGGAGAGGTGCGTGCCGCCATCGACGGTGTTGATGTTGTTCGCAAACGAGTAGACCTTCTCGTCATAGCCATCGTTGTATTGAATCGCCACTTCGATCGAGAGCGCGTCGGCCTCTTTCTCAAAGTAGAGCGGCTTGTCATGCAACGTTGATTTGTTCTTGTTGAGATGTTTTACAAACTCGGCGATGCCGCCTTTGTAGTAGAACTCGTGTGATTTCTCCGGCGCCTCGCGCTCGTCCTTGATGGTGATGCGAATGCCTTTGTTTAGAAACGCTTTTTCACGTAGGCGTTCGGAAAGCTTATCGAAACTGAATTCAGTGTGATCGAAGATCTGAGAGTCGGGTTTGAAAGTGATCTTGGTGCCGCGCTTTCGAGTCTTCCCGGTTTGGGCTAAACGCTCGACGGCGATGCCGCGAACGTAATCCTGCTCGTAAGTTTTTCCGTCACGCCAGATCTCCAGATGCAACGCTTCTGAGAGAAAGTTCACGCACGAGACGCCCACGCCGTGAAGACCGCCCGAGACCTTGTAAGCGTTTGAATCAAATTTGCCGCCGGCGTGAAGCTTAGTCATCACCACCTCAGCGGCTGACTTACGTTCTTTCTTAATCTCATCAACAGGGATGCCGCGTCCGTTGTCGATCACAGTAATTGAGTTATCAAGATGGATCGCTACGTCGACTGTGTCGCAATAACCGGCGAGGGCTTCATCGATAGAGTTGTCGACAACTTCATAAACGAGGTGATGCAAACCGATCTCGCCAGTTGATCCGATGTACATCGCAGGGCGTTTGCGAACAGCTTCGCGCCCTTCGAGGATCGTGATCGACGACGAGTCGTAGGCCTGCACTTTCTTTTCTTTCTTATCAGTAGTTGTAGTTCCTGCGGTTGACAATACGTTCTCCTTCTTACTGCTCTTAGCGCGCGTTGGCCAACGAACGATCTAGAGACCGTCTACCGAGGCAACCGCGGCTGATACGATACTTTCGCCGGAGTCATCAGACCGCACTTCACCGCCCTCGATCTCATAAACACTTGCTCTCGAGAGAAACTCCTGCACGTGGCTTCTTTTTGAGGTGGTGATGAATGTCTGCGTGCGACCTTCAAGGTACTCCAAAAGCTGTTTTATCCTCTTTTCATCCAGTTCCGCGTCCACGTCATCGACCAGGAAAAGGGGATAATCTGAATGCCATGAATTGTACACCGAAATCGCCGCTAAGTCTAATAATAACAATGCGCTACGCTGCTGGCCGGAACTGCCGTAAACCCTCATTTCGCGACCTCCGAAAAGTATCGCCAGATCGTCGCGATGCGGACCTATGAGCGAATAGCCGGAGGCGATTTCCGCAGGCATGCGAAGCTGCAGACGGTCCGTCAGAAGCTGCTCGTATTCGCTGAGATCTCCCTTTCCTTCCAGACAGGAAAGATAGCGGATCAGGGTGTCCTGAGGTTCGAAAAGAGTGCGCTCGAGCACGCCGTTTAGACGCTCAACGTAGTCAGTGCGCGAACGGTGAATCTCGGCGGCGAGTCTTACGAGTTGCTCGTTCCACGGCGCAAGCAGATCGGCAGTGTGCGCAAACGGCGAAACGGCCTCGGCGGCGTCCTGAAGGATCCGGTTCTTCTGCTTCAGCACACGCGTGTAATCTGAAATGGTTTGAACGTAGGCAGGTCTTAAGGAAGCGACACCACGATCGATGAAGCGCCGCCGAGCTTCCGGCATTCCGCGTACAACATCGAGTTCAGCGGCAGTGAAGGCGAAAACCTGAAGTTGGCCCAGGTATCTCGCCAGCGTCTCTCGTTTGCCGTTAACGGTGATCGACTTTGTTTTTTGTTGCAGACTTACCTGTAAATCTCGTTGCAGATCTTCACCGCTCGAAACCTGACCCTTTACGAAAGCAAGGTCGTTACCGAAGCGAATTGTTTCTTGCAGACGTTGAGTGCGGAAGGACTTGGTCCGTGAGAGTAGATAGATCGCTTCCAGCCAGTTAGTCTTGCCCTGGCCGTTATTGCCGAAGATGATGTTGAGTCCGGATCCCCAATTGATCTTGCCGCTTAGATTGCGAAACTGATGTGCCTCAAGCGAGACGAGGTGCATGAAAGAAGTTTAGCATAAGAGTAACGAGGGGCTTTCTTAGGTAAGCCCTCTAACTAGAACGACATCTTGACGCGAGTCGACTTCGCTGACTCACAAGTCTTTAAGCACGGTGGGGAAAGGTCGCGCCCGCTTTTTCGCCGAAGACAATCTCGGCTCCGGTCCGCGCCGCGAGCTCGCGATGCCCGCTCACGAAGTCGGCATGGAGGTGCGTTGCGGTTATCTTGATGGCGGCATCGCAGCTTGGGAGCGTGCCGGTCTTGAGCTGGCGACGTTGCCGCAGATTCCCATCGACGAACTACGCATTCGCATTGAGGAGCAAACTGATCTACAGATCGTGGACGTCCGCCGTCCCGCCGCGTACGCTACCGGCCACTTACCCGGCGCCGTGAATGCCGAACTTGCGCACCTTGAGGATAAGGTTGGCGAACTTGATCCGTCACGCCGGACCGTGGTGGCTTGCGCGGGTGGTTACCGTTCGAGCGCGGGGCGAGCATTCTTGAACGGCGTGGCTTTCGCGATCTCCTAAACGTCGTCGGGGGCACGGGGGCGTGGATTAGCGGTGGCCATCCAGTCGAAAGCGCCAGCGTGGCGTCATCTGGGAAGAATTGATCTACGATTCAAAGAACAGGCAGCATCAGAGGGGGCCGATGAAACGCAAAGTGTTAGTAGCGTCCGTAATGACGCGGCACTGGTTCACGGGCACATCGAATATCAGCTGCGCAGCCGTATTGCCGACTACGCCAAATAACAGGGAGGAAAAACGATGAAGCATTTACGCCGGTATTCAAAACGAACTCGATCTCTTTTTGGCGGTCTTTTGACAATCGCCAGCGCCTTCTTCGTTGTGCCTTTCCAAGTTGAAGGACAAGGAAGAGCACATCAAAAGGAGAAGCCGCATGCGGTACGTTCAGAGATGCTTGTCTCAACCGCCTGGCTTGCCGGTCATCTCAACGATCCGAAGGTCGTCGTTCTGCATGTGGCGCGCGAGCGGTCACACTATGATGGAGGTCACATCCCCGGTGCGCGTTTCGTCGGCTGGGGCGAGATCACTGCTACGCGCGACGGTGTGCCGAATGAACTCGCACCCGTGGCTGACCTGCAGAAACTCTTCGAGCGTTTGGGCATCGGCGATGATGCGCGCATCGTCCTCTACGGTGACAACTCCGGGCTATCGGCAGCACGCGCTTATTTCACGCTCGACTATCTCGGTCACGGTGTACGGGCGGCACTCCTGGACGGCGGACCGGAAAAGTGGAAGGCAGAACGTCGCGCCATCTCGACTGATTTAGTTGAGACGAAGACGGCGCGGTTCACTCCGCGTGTACGCGCTAGTGCCGTCATCGGCCTCGATGTGGTGCGCGACCTGTCGTGGACCGCAGTGAACGTTATCTCTCCGAGCGCGGTATTGATAGATGCCCGACCGGTTGACGAATACACAGGGGCTAAACCGGGAGAGGGCGTGTCGCGCGCCGGCCACATTCCCGGCGCGGCAAATGTCTTCTGGATGCAGAATGTAGTGAGCAAGGAGAATCCGGCGCTCCGATCTCCGGCGGAGTTGCGCAGGCTCTACGAAGAAGCAGGCGCGGCGAAGGGTCGCACAGTTGTGGCTTAC
>JANNON010000854.1:0-4938 GCA_031399105.1 Blastocatellia bacterium
TTAAGCATTAGGCTGACGTTGCAGTCATCCGCCCCACGGTTCGAGGGGCATCGATTTTAGCTGAGATGGAAAGCGCTTGAACTTTTACAAAACGAGAAGGAAAACCGAACAGTAGTCCTATTTATGGAAGCGAACTTCTACCATGCTTAGCAGGCTTTCGCAAGCAAAGTAATGGTTAATTCGAAGTAAACAATATTCCGCTGTGACTCTGGTTTTGAAAGTGCGATCGGCGATAGACATCTGCGGTTTGTTTCCGCAAAGACCGTGCCGGATAGGAAGATCTGCGCCGAGACAGCTAAGGCCCAGATTTCTTATCTTATTTGCACTTCCGGTCCTAAACTGCGGACAGCCCCGGGCCAGGAATTTGGATATAAATCGGAAATTTAGGAGTTCGTCGTGCGAGCCTCTAAAAGCTCAGACTCGTTCGACGATCATCGCGATTCCCTGGCCGCCGCCGATACACGCTGTTGCCAGTCCGTATCGACCCTGGCGTCGGTGTAGTTCATGAAGCAAAGTCAGGACAAGTCTCGTGCCCGAGGCCCCTAGCGGATGACCCAGCGCAATCGCCCCTCCGTTGACGTTGGTGCGCGATCGATCCAACTCCAGTTCTTTCTCGACCGAGAGATATTGAGCAGCGAAAGCTTCGTTCACTTCGATTAAATCCATGTCAGACACTTTCAAGCCAGCCTTCTGCAGCGCTTGTCGCGAGGCCGGAACTGGTCCGATGCCCATCAACTCCGGTTCGACACCGGCGTAGGCCCAACTAACAACGCGACCCATTGGCTTCAACTCGCGATGCTTAACGAACTCTCCACCGGCAATGATCAGCGCGGCGGCGCCATCAACTATGCCAGACGCATTTCCGGCCGTCACAAACCCATCCTTCGCAAAAGCGGGTCGCAACTTTGCTAACACCTCCAGCGTGGTCTCTGGCCGCAAGTGATCGTCAGCCTCAAAAAGATAGCTGCCTTTCCGAGACTTCACCTCAACCGGCACGATCTCTTCTGCAAAAACACCGGAGTCGCTGGCTCGCTTGGCTTCCTGTTGCGATCGAAGCGCATAGGCGTCCTGCTCTTCTCTCGAAATTTCAAACTTGCGCGCCAAATTCTCAGCAGTACCTGCCATCGGCGTGTTGCAGTACGTATCGAGCAAGGCCACCATCAAACTGTCTTCAAGCTTTCCCTGGCCCAAAGCGAATCCAGAACGCGCCCCACGAATCACATGCGGCGCCTGAGACATTGATTCCATTCCCCCGACTAACGCGGTAGCAGCCTCTCCGAGTTGGATCATTTGCGCGCCGGAAACGATTGATTGAATTCCGCTTCCGCAAAGCCGGTTTACGGTCAGCGCTGGTCGATCGAAAGGGACACCTGCTTTCAAGGCCACGTGTCTCGCGCCGTAAATCGCGTCTCCCGATGTTTGTAAGGCATTGCCGATCACGGTGTGATCGATCTCGCCCGGTGCCACGCCGGTACTCTCCAAAGCGCCTTTGGCAGCGACTGCGCCAAGATCGATCGCCGAAATGTCTTTCAGCGCGCCGACGTATTCACCCATCGCAGTTCGCTTGCCACCCAAAATAAAAACTTCTGCTGCCATTGCTATTGCACCATCCTCAGATAGAAATATTGCGTTACTCGGAAACAGAAGAGACTAGCAAACGTGAGGGGCGAGGCTCAAGTGGCGGTTGAGTTTTTGGACTTTTGGTCTTTCGACTTAGTCTTTTGATTTGGTCTTTGGTCTTTGGATTTGTATTTTGGACTTGGCTTGCCAGTCTGAGATCTCAAATCTTAGATCTCAGAACCGACATCTGACAGCCGCCTTAATTCTGAAACCGGTGTTCGCTTCGATAGCGATGAAGGAGTTCCTCCAGAAATCCTTCGTAAGTAAAACTCTCGATGTCATAAGCCGGTCTAATCTTGTACATGATTGGCAAAGTCACTCGCCACGCCATCCATTGTCGGGGCACTTCTGAAAGGTCCCAACGCCGCCGCAGGAATGCCTCCACCACTTCAATCTCAGATTCAGTCAAACTATCCAACGACGCGGTAAACTCCACTGGCTTGAAAGAACGGCGCAATGCCGGATCGCTCACTGGCGCGGCAAACACCTGCGCGAAGGCCGGCGCTTCAGCTTCGCGCTCCCGCACCACTACCGTCCCCGCGACCATGTCTCCAATTCGTTGATCGATTGAACTCACAAAGACCGAGATGAGGCCGATCGAATAGAACGGCGCCGGCATCATGTCAACGCTGCGCAGCAGGTTTCGCACTGACGCTTCCCAAAACGAAACAGGCCGCCCGTCTTCGCGAATAACGCGCAGTTTCAGCCAACGCTTCCCAGGAGTTTGACCACTCCAAATCCATTCAAAGAAAGCAAAATAGCCAGAGACAATCAGAAAGAGAACTATGATCAGGATCGCGTATACCCACTTTGGCGCGGTGGAAAGCATGTTGCCAATGCTTGAGTAGTCGGCCAGCAGCGTGAAACCGATCACCATCAGAATGACGGTCAAAATTTGCAGAGTGTGGTCGATGGCGCAGGCGATGAAGCGATTCCCGATCGACGCCAGCGCAAAATGGAGCGGAACGCGCTCAGGCGTCTCGATGACGAGGATGTCTTCAGTTTGTATTGCAGCCGACATGAGCCTATGGCAACGGTTCAATCTTTCCTAAAGGTCTGTGCTGCCGGGCCAGCTCCCATTTCTCCAACAGTTCGCCGCGATGAATATCTATCCATTGACTAACCAAGCTGCTTTGCGCCAAGTGGCAGGGAACCGCCGATAGTTCAGGATCCAGTTGCTCCTCCACACTCAGCCCGGTCTTGATCTGCACTTTGGTGGTCATGTTGCTGGTTGCTGTCCCGGTCGCTGATTCTTGCGTAAAACTCTGCGTCCGACAACCTCATAGTTTCCACTGACGACCAGCGCAAGCGCTTTGCAGTAGAGCTGATGCTCTTGCTCGAGAATGCGTGCCGCCAGCGTCGCTTCATCATCGCCCGACAGAACAGGGACGACTGCCTGCGCGATTATTGGACCACCGTCGAGCGTGTCGTCAACGAAATGCACCGTGCAACCACTGTACTTGACGCCATGATCGAGCGCTTGCCGGTGAGGATGTAATCCAGGAAAAGCCGGGAGCAGACTCGGGTGAATGTTGAGAATGCGGCCTGCGTAAGCGGCAATGAATGGCGGCGATAGCAGTCGCATATAACCAGCCAGGCAAACGAGATCGATGTGATGAGCAAAGAAAGCAGCGAGCATTTTCTCATCGTGTTCAGCGCGAGTTAGATCTCGACGTTCGATGACTTTGGTATCGAGGTCGCGTGCGGCGGCAAGTTCCAAACCCTGCGCGTGTGGCTGATCGCTGATTACCAGGTCGATCTCGGCACCCGGGACCTTGCCGTCTGTGATGGCATCAGCCAGCGCGGCCATGTTGGATCCGCGGCCGGACAAGAGAATGCCAACGCGCTTGAATTGGTTTTGTTGTAAGTCAGGAGTCATTTCCAGGATAGACGAGGAGTCGATTTTGATGCTCTCCCAGAGTGAGCGGAGATCGGCAGTAACACGAGGCGGCTTTGCCGCATTCCTTGCGGAAAGCATGTGGCTTTCCGCAGAGCGTTCACACTGTTTGAGGCTCTGCCTCTAGTTATCGACCCCGAGCCGCAGCCTCTTTCAAGGTGATGGCAGAGCCGCCGAATACAGGCTCGCACCTATTTCAGCGACACATCCCGATCACCATCAACTACTCGGCCGATCTCATAGCACTTTTCCCCACGCTCCCTGAAGTGATTCAACACGGCAGGAACATCGTCTGACGAGCAGACAATCACCATCCCCACACCCATGTTGAAACTACGATACATCTCGGTTTCAGAGACCGATCCAATCCGTTGCATCAGGTCAAAAATTGGCAGGATGGGCCACCTGCCTTTTTCGATCTCGACCGCAGTTCCCTCCGGCAGAATCCGTGGAACGTTGTCGAGCAATCCGCCTCCAGTGATGTGCGCTAGTCCTTTGACGACTCCGCTGTCCAACAAACCGCCCAGTGCGGGCAGATAACTCAAGTGGGGTTGCAGCAACGCTTCCCCGACCGTTTGGCCCAACTCGTCGATCTTTGTATCGACGCCGTGTCCGGCAAGTTCGAGCAATAGCTTGCGCGCAAATGAATAACCATTTGTGTGCAGTCCGACGGACGGTAACGCTATTAGCTGGTCACCGGGTACGATTCGTTTTCCGTCAATCACCTTCTCGCGATCAACGACACCAACGATGAACCCGGCGATGTCGTACTCACCCTCACCATAAAAGCCGGGCATCTCCGCGGTCTCCCCGCCTAACAGCACGCAGCCATTCTCGCGGCATCCATTAGTAATTCCTTCAACGACACTGGCGACAGTTTCCGGAGAGAGTCTTCCCGTGGCGATGTAATCAAGGAAGAAGAGCGGACGCGCGCCCTGAACGAGAATGTCGTTCACGCAGTGATTCACGAGGTCGCGACCAACTGTGTTGTGAACACCGGTTAGAAACGCAATCTTGAGTTTGGTTCCCACGCCGTCAGCAGACGCAACTAACACGGGGTGGCGCAGTTGCGGGAAGGCGCCGTCAAACATTCCGCCGAAGCTGCCGATGTCGGAGAGTGTGCGTTCGTTGAAAGTCTTCTGCGCCAGCTCGCGGATGCGTGCCGTAGCGCGATTCGCGGCTTCGATGTTCACGCCGGCATCGCTGTAGGTTGCAGGTTTGGTCATTCTCAAAAAGTGCTGAGTCTCTTACGAGCAAGTGCTGAGAACTGAGTGCTGAGTACTGAGTGCTGAGTTCCGTATTCTTTGTAATTCAGAATTTCGCGTTTTCCGGGAGCGCGGACGGCCTCGTCCGCCGTTAGATACCGCAGAGTTGAAAGATCTAAATCAAGTTGATTCGCGGCGTGACTCAGCGGACGAGGC
>JANNON010000873.1:0-1802 GCA_031399105.1 Blastocatellia bacterium
GACACCAGTCACCGATGGAAAATATTTCTACATCGTCAACGATAAGGGAATCATGTGGTGCCTGGATGCGAAAACTGGCGCCGAGATTTATGGTCAACAACGCTTGAAGCCGGGGACTTATAGTTCGTCACCCGTACTTGCGGATGGAAAGATCTACGTTACAAATGAGGACGGTCTGACGACGGTGGTGAAAGCGGGCCCGCAGTTTGAGATTCTGGCCGAGAATGCGTTGGGAGATTATTGCCTGAGTTCGCCGGCGATTTCGGATGGTCAGATATTTATCCGGACTACTTCGAATCTCTATGCGATTGGAAAGAAGTAGATTCAGCCGCGGATAAACGCGGATGATATGGATCTGAAGGGAAAAGGAATGAGTAATACCGCCCATCAAATCTTTCTTTTCAGATCTGCGTGATCCGTTTTAATCCGCTGCGGTCTTGCATCTTTCTTTTTCAGATCTGTCTCTATCCGCGTTTATCCGCGGCTAAAGTTTGAGGTGCCCATGCTCGACAACTTTAAATGGCTAGCCAGATCCTTAGTCGCTGCCCTGGCTCTGGCGTCTACTGTTTTTGCACAGGACTCCAGGCTCGGAAGTGTCGACTTCCCTACCTCAGGAACGCCCGAGGCTCAAGCGCACTTCCTGCGCGGGTTGGCAGCGTTGCATTCATTCTGGTACGAGGAAGCGCTCGACGAGTTTCGCGAGTCAACTCGCATCCAGCCTGACTTCGTGATGGGGTACTGGGGCGAAGCCATGGCCCACAACCATCCGCTTTGGAGTGAACAGGACTCTCCCGCGGCTCGTGCGGTCATCGCAAAGATCAAAGACACCAACAAGCTGACTGCACGAGAACGCGCCTATCTGAATGCCTTGAAGCTACTGTATGGCGATGGTTCAAAGAGCGACCGGGATCGGGCTTATTCCATGGCCCTGGAGAGCATGTACCGTGACTACCCGGACGATCTGAATGCCGCGGCGTTCTACTCTTTGTCGCTGCTGGGCATGGTGGACAGCAGTGAAAAGAGTTACCGGTTGCAAGCGAAAGCAGGCGCGATTGCTTTAGACGTTTACCAGAAGAACCCGAACCATCCTGGCGCGGCACACTACATCATTCATGCCTTCGACGATCCGGAGCACGCAATACTGGCGTTGCCGGCGGCGCGGCGTTATGCCGGAATCGCGCCGGAAGCTCATCACGCCAGGCACATGCCCTCGCATATCTTTCTGCAGTTGGGAATGTGGCCCGAAGCCGCGACTTCGAACGAGTCGGCCTGGGAAGCTTCCGAATCGTGGATGAAACGAAAGAACCTGTCGCCCAGCGTTCGCGACTATCACAGTCTTCATTGGCTGACTTACGTCTATTTGCAACAGGGGCGATACAGCAAAGCGCAAGAGCTGCTCGCATTGATGAAGCAGACGATGTCTGAACCAAGGTCTGAAAACAAACTTCGTCCGGGTTATTACGCGAACACTTATGCGAGCATGGCGGCGGCGTTTGTTATCGAAACAGAACGTTGGGATCTCGCTGCGTCGTTATTTCCACCGTCGGGCGGTGAGCAACCGGATGCGGCCTCAGTTGGCGCACACGGAAGCCATGGCGGAGTGCGGGGAACGACCGATGGACCGATGACTGTGCGGACCTCAAATAGCGGACAACGGTTGCCGCTCTTGGTGTTGGGCATGTCGGCGGCTCTCAAAGGCACTGCTCCCTCGATCGCAGTTGCTGAGAGTGATGCACCGAGCATTGGCGAGTTGGAAGTAGCCGCGCTCGCTGCTTCGGTAAAAGGCAATCATGACCAGGCGG
>JANNON010000906.1:0-5451 GCA_031399105.1 Blastocatellia bacterium
CGGGTGGGGTGGCGTGGTGAATTGAGCATAAAATCCCGAAGAACGCGTTGCTGCCCCCCACCCGCTACCGCGAGGTGGTACTGACCTCATAACTTTTACGTCGCATTCATTTACAGACCTCAAACTGCATCACTACCGACTCCAGGAACTGAGTTCTGTTCCTGGAATCTGCAGCATCTCCCCGCTAGTTCTGTCGCATGAACACACCATCAAACCAAACCTGCGCTGGCCGAACGAGTCCGTTGCAGGGAGTTAGGTTACTTGTGATGTGAAACTTTCCGTGCCCAGTGGCGCCCGCGTAGATGCCTGTCCCACCCGCAACACGGAAAGGAACCCCGTGTGTGTTGGTGGCGACGCAATTTACCGGGTTAATCGTTTGCACGAAAGGATCTCCTTCGATAAAGACCTGATCACCCGTGACATAGGTATCGGTCGCTTTCAAATCGAAGACAAGATTAGTTGTAGTGTTGGTGCACGCGGTGAAAACGGCGGTGTTATAGCCGCCTTCCGTATCAATGCCTGAACCAGTGAACGAAAGCTCGATGTTTTCAGGGAAAGCCCCGCAACGTGCGACGTTTGGACCAGCACCTGCCAGATCGAACGTTGAGCCGCCCTTATAATTTGGGTTTACATGGTTACTCGCTACGACGGCTGCCTCCGAACCGGTTCCGCGAATCAGGGCTACCAGTCCGATCAACCCTACGATTGCTATCAGTGTGAACGTGAGACGGGTTTTCATTTTTGTGGTTACCTTTCAAGTGAGTGAGTGAGTGATCGGGGCCTTCAGATGATGGAGTCTGATTGGGTTGATCTCCACCCGCTGCTGTTTTTTGCCAGGCGCCCCTGCCGTCATTAACTAAGGCGGGTGACTCGCGTGAAAACTATCATCAAGTAGACTTCTTGAACAATCTCAGATTTGAACCAGGCGACTCGTGTCGGTTTGCTCAACTTGCGGTGGGATCTTCATTGCCCAATGTGTCGTGGGCCGGGGACGCCAGATAAGGCCGCGTAGTTTAGCCACTGCGCCAGCCCAAAAGGCAACGATGAATGGCCGTGGCCCGTGGTGGAAATGCCCGGTTCGCGCACAGTCACGCAGCCCTTCCTGGAACCTACTTTGATCGTTGTGGACTTCTGTCGCTACTGGAACAAGGGCTTCGTTTCCAGCTTGCTTCATGAACCGCCGTTTACGGAACCGTACGAACGGTTGTGCGGGAGGAAGGCGGCGGCGCCTCCGCCTCCTACCCGATACTTCAAAGCATCGCTTGACACTACTCAAGCGCAATACGTAGCCTTGGCAATCCGTTTGGACCGAAGTACTGGCTTGCTTAGTTACACTGAATAACCCGTGAAGATAGCCAACCCCGAATACAGCGTGGATATGATCGTGCAGCGAATGAGACAGGCTGCGGCGCGAAAAGGAATGCATTCCTTACCGGACGAGCACACGGATCTCGCTGCAAAGAGCACCGCGGCCACAAACTACTCCTCGACGGACCTATTTGATCCGGAGATCGATATTCATCCAATTGCGCTGCAACCGTCTTTCGAAACCCACTCTGATGATCGCTATCACGTCGACGACCTGCTGAAGTTCAGCGATCAGCAATTCGTTGAGAACGCCTATCGAGCCATTCTCAAGCGACCAGCAGACGCGGTGGGAGCCGCCGGTCTCCTCGAAAGTTTGCGCGCTGGCGCCCTCAACAAGATCGATGTGTTGGCGCTATTACGATACTCGGCGGAGGGTAAGGAGAAGGGCGTCGAAATTGAGGGACTGCGGTTTCCCGCATTGACGCGGAAGTTTTACCGCATTCCGCTGGTTGGTTATTTCTTTAATCTGGCAGTGGCCTTCGGACGGTTGCCGGCGATGGTTCGCAATCAGCGAGCATTCGAGAACCATGTTATTGCGCAGCAGGAAACGCTCGTCAACCAGATCAATCATATTGGCCAAACGCTTATTTCAAATGCGCGTCAAACCGCCGAGGTTCTTGCCCAACGAACCGCGCTGATACGCGAGCTCGAACCGCAGTTGCAAAACTTGCGACAACAGCTCGAGACATTAAGCAACGAACAAGCGACTGCCTACGAAGTGATACTTACTAGAACCAGCGAAGCGACGGAGTATGTGGAAGAACGATTGAATGAAGAAGCGGCCGAGCGACAGTCAGCGTTCGCAATATTAAGAGAGAGGTTGTCGGCTCACGCTGCCGAATTACAAGAACAACAGCGTCTTTCGCAGATCGAGTTTGAGGCATTGGTAAGCAATGAACGTGAGACCCGCTCTAATTCACTCAACGATCTAGCCGACCAGCTCCGCGATCTTACCCTAGCGAGGTTCAGTTCACTCAGTGACGAACTAAAGCATTTGGACCGCCAGACAGTAATTAGCCTGACTGCGATGCAAGAGCGACATCAGCAACTAACTAGTGAGCTGACTTTGCAGGAACAACGATTGACGCGATTGCTCGAAGGTGCCGGGAGTGGCTTGCCGGCCCCACTCACTTCCGTCGAAATTTCTCGCGAAGAGTCTCACATGCTCGACGCCTTCTATGCCGGCTTTGACGAGCAGTTTCGAGGAGATCGCCATGAGATAAAAGAAAGATTGAAAGTGTATCTGCCTTTCATAAGTCGTTTGAGGTCGCCTGATCGCGCTACGCGCATAATCGACATCGGATGTGGTCGCGGTGAATGGCTTGAACTGTTAAAGGAGCAAGGATTGTCAGCGATTGGCGTAGATGCAAACACTGTTCTGGCTCGGCAGTGCGTTGCCAGGGGATTGACGGTGGTGGAGGCGGACTTGCTTACGTTCCTTCGTGAACAGCCTGACGAAAGCGTCAGTATCGTCAGTGGCTTTCATATCGTGGAGCACTTACCACTCGAAATGCTGGTCAAGGTGCTGGGGGAAGTGATGCGTGTTTTGAAGACTGGCGGACTGCTGCTGTTGGAGACTCCTAATCCGAGAAACGTGCTAGTCGGCAGCTGCAATTTCTATTTCGATCCAACCCACCGAAACCCGTTACCCAGTGAAGTCTTAAGTTTCCTGGTTGAATCGCGCGGGTTCGCCCGAGTTGAGGTATTGCCATTAAATCCCTCCAACGACCAGCCAGTCGCCGGCGACTCAGATCTGGTTGCTCGCTTTAACAGGTACTTTTATGGACCAATGGACTATGGAGTGGTCGGATGGAAACCGCAGCCCGCAGCCATCTCAACAGAAAGCCACTAATCGCAACTCGCCGGTATAATTCTGAATGCGCATCTTAATCGCCACTACACATGTGCCTTTTATCCGGGGTGGCGCGGAAGTTCACGCTGAAGGATTGCGAGACGCGCTGGCGGCGGCTGGTCACGACGTGGAAATAGTTGCCGTGCCGTTTAAGTGGTATCCGCCGGAGAAGATCCTCGATCACATGCTCGCCTGCCGCTTGCTGGATCTGACGGAAGTGATGGGGACTCCGGTGGACCTCTTGATTGGTCTGAAGTTTCCCGCGTATTTGATTCCGCATCCTAAGAAAGTTCTATGGATACTGCACCAGTTTCGTACCGCCTACGATCTTTGGGACCACGAACTCGGCGATTTGATCTACCGATCAGACGGGACTGAGGTGCGCGACGCGATTCGTGAAGCTGACCGCGCTTTGATTCCTGAGGCGCGGAGAATTTTCGCCAACTCGGGAAATGTAGCGGCGCGGTTGAAGTACTACTGTGGGATCGATGCGGTTCCGCTTTATCATCCGCCGCCGCATGCCGAGAAGTTCTACACCAAACCGGCATCAGATTTCATCTTCTACCCCAGTCGTCTTTGTTTGCCCAAGCGACAGGCACTCGTGCTCGAAGCGCTGGCTCATACAAAGCAGCCAGTGCAGGTTAAGTTTGCCGGCGCCGCGGATCAACCTGCATACAAGAATGAACTTAAACGCCTGGCTCATAAAATGAGAGTTCATAACAGAGTTGAGTGGTTGGGTCTGATTAGTGAGGAAGAGAAGCGTGAACTGTATGCACAATCACTGGCGGTAATCTATCCACCGCTCGACGAAGACTACGGATACGTTACGCTGGAAGCGATGCTCGCCGCGAAACCGCTCATCACTTGCTCCGATTCTGGTGGACCGCTCGAGTTTGTGCGTCACCAGCAAACCGGACTCATCGCGGAGCCCGTAGCGCAAAGTATCGCCAGCGCTCTGGATGCGATTTGGGAGAATCGCGAACAGGCGCACGAATGGGGTGTCGCGGGTCGTGCTCATTATCAAGCAATGAATATCTCCTGGGACGACGTCGTTGCGAAATTGCTCTCCTAGCCTACCAATGATGAAGCTCAACTGGTTTTCGCCATTACCGCCCGCTCAAACGGATATCGCCCACTACACTCAGCGTGTGCTACCCGCGCTGAACAGCCGGGCCGAGATAACGTTATGGACTGATCAAAAAAATTGGAATCAGAAGATTGGGGAGCTTGCCCAGGTACGAACCTACCGTGCAGATAAACTGCCGTGGAAAGACTTGAACCTCGCCGATGTCAGCTTTTTTCACATCGGAAACAATCCGCAGTTTCATGGTTCGATCTGGCAGGTCTCCCGCCAGCTTGGGGGAGTAGTTGTCTTACACGATTTTCGCCTCCACCATTTTTTCGACGGCATCTACCGCGTAAAACTTCGCGACTTGAATTCCTACCTGGCAGTGATGGAGGAGTATTACGGTGCCGACGGCCGGCGCGATGGGAAGTCGTGCTATCAGAACGAGGCGCGCAATATCGATTTCATGGCAGAGCGTTACCCGCTTACCAATCTCGCGTTAGAGAATGCTCAGGGCGTGTTGGTTCACACCCCAGAAGCATTTGAGTCTCTCAATCAAAATCGGCAATGGCCGCTGGCATATGCCCCACTTCCTTTTCCGACGCTGAACCAACTGCCCAAGCAAGCACCCGCGAACCGTGAATCTAAATTTCGATTGGTGTTGTTTGGATACATCGGTCGCAATCGTAGACTGAGTTCAGTGCTGCAGGCGCTGGCTGGCCTCGAACAGAAGGAGTGCTTTCACCTCGATGTATTCGGCACGATCCTGAGCAATGAAAGAGAGCTGCGAAACCAGATCAGTTCATTGAACTTGAAACCTCAGGTGACGCTGCACGGATTTACTGCTGAGGGCGAACTCGACGACGCCTTGTCGAGTTGCGATCTGGCGATCAACTTACGTTATCCAACTATGGGAGAGGCTTCGGGAAGCCAGCTCAGAATCTGGGCGCACGGTCGCGCGAGTCTTGTTTCACGCGTTGGTTGGTACGCTTCGCTGCCCGAAGACATCGTCGGGTTTGTTCGTACGGACGAAAATGAGGTCGCAGATATTCAACAACATCTCCGATCGTTTCTTGCGGACCCGGCACTTTTTGTGAAGATGGGCCAACGCGGTCGGCGAGAACTCGAAGCCTTGATGGTGCGCAGATCGGTGCTCGCAAACTTC
>JANNON010000914.1:0-8099 GCA_031399105.1 Blastocatellia bacterium
TCGACGCCCCATTCATTTACAGAGACTCAAACTGCATCATTACCAGGATTAACGAACAGGATTAACAAGATTCGCAGGCTGGCCGGATCTCTGATGGTTCTTCTTGCTAATCCTGCGAATCGTGTAAATCCGGTCTCGGCATAACCAACACAATCCGGAGGTCGCGGACGTTTGTTCCGGTCGCACCCGTAAGTACTGCGTCACCCAGGCGATCGAAAAAACTAAAGGCATCGCTTCGTTCGAGGAATGCCTGTGGATTGAGACCAAGATCTGCTGCGCGGGCGACGGTCGTATTATCAGCAACCGCACCCGCCGCTGGGGAGTTGCCATCGATTCCATCCGTTCCGGCGCTCAGGATTACAAAGGAAGGATTTCCCGCCAAAGTGCGTTGGTTAATCTCAATGGCGCAGCGCAACACCGTCTCGGAGTTTCGGCCGCCGACTCCGTCTCCCGTCACTGGACAAGAAAACTCGCCGCCAGAAATTAAACACACCGGATGATTGCGACCTTTCCGTTCGAACATCTCGGCCGCCCGGTCCACAAGTAAACGGCATCCATCGGCAATGGATTGTTCCTGAATGTCTTTGGCGACTTCGAATGCAAACCCAAGTTCAACAGATTGACTGACCGCAGCAGAAATCGCTTGAATATTGCTGAGGATGGCGCAAGCGCTATAGCTGAAATTTTCTTCGCCACGGTTTAAATCTGCCGCTGAATTGAGCAGTCTTAAAACCGGATGTGGCAGGCGCGATTCGAGTTGGTAGCGCGCGACGACTTCGCGAGCATCGAAGCGCGAATTGGATTGAATGATTGTCGGGCCAGATGCCACGCTCTCTTCGTCGTTCTCATTCGTGTCCGAGACGATCAAGGTCACTTGCTCGCAGTGCGGTGCCCGTCGCGCCAGGCCTCCTGCCTTGACGTCGGAGATCACCGCTCGCACCGAGTTGATCTCCGCTATGCTTGCGCCACAGGTTACGAGCGCTCGATAAGTATCCCTTAAATCCGCAAGCGTGATTTCGCCTGAGCGCGGCCATTCAATCATCGCCGACCCGCCGCCCGAGATCAGAAAAATAACCAACGCGCGTTCATCGTTAGCTTGGCTCAAGAGCGCAAACGCTGCCTGAGCGGCGGCGAGGCTCTGTTCGTTCGGAACCGGATGGCCGCCAAAGAAAATCTCCCATTGACTCGTCGAGAGACCGCTGAGCAAATCTAAGTTGGGCCCTGTAAGAACGCCGTAGGTTAGCTGATCTCCCAATGTTTCGGTGAGGCCTACAGCCATTGCGGGAGCGGCTTTGCCGATGGCAACCGCGTAGATCTTCATGGCAGACACATCAAGGACGCGTGCACCGATGAAAAGCTGACGGCCCTCGAGCCGGATTAACCGTTGCACTGCGACGCGCGCGTCCACCGCTTCAAGGGCGTGCTCGAAGAGCAAGCGAGCAGCAGTGCGCGCATCTAAAGTATTCACCTTGCAATCACCAGTGGACTGAGTTCGCGAAACTTTGCTTCGCTGATGCCCCGCACCATCATCAGGTGTTCACTTCGACGAAAGGGGCCGTTTTTTGCTCGATGCTCAACGATTCGTGTCGCAATGACGTTGCCGATTCCCGGTAGTCGTTCGAGTTCTGTCACCGTCGCGGTGTTGAGATCGAGTTTTGCTGAAACGCTGGCGCTTGCAGGAGAATCTGAATCAGCAACGATGAATTGTCGTGATTGCTTAGCGCAGGAGCAAAGGGCAAGCATCAGGATGATCAGATACACGCGAACATCGTGAGGAGGGTGTGCTCGTCGCGAGTGTTTCATGTATGCAAACAAAGGTTTGTGAAGAAGTTATAGACACGCCGCTGGCGTGTGCAATCTGGTGAAAGTTATTGACTGGTAACAGTTTGAACGTCGTCTGAAGCAGTTGTCCACAGAGTTTTCCACAGTGAGTCGTGGAAATGTTTGCGAAAGTGTGGCCGAGGGCAGTTTCGAGTTTCTAGTTTCGAGTTTCAAGTTCTCTTACGGAAACTCAAGTTCGATCTAAGGGCTCAACCTAGCAGAGAAGAACTAGAAACTCGAAACTAGAAACTCGAAACTTTCTTATCCCGCCGCCTCTTCGTCCCACCCCGCCACCATCTCATAAGCCCGACCCAGCACCGGACGCGGGCGCGAGCCGTCGGCGGCGCCAATCAACCCTTCACGCTCCATGATGTCGAGAATGGCAGCCGCTCGCCCATAACCGATACGCAAACGTCGCTGCAAAACCGACGTTGACGCGCGCTTCATCTCAACGCAAATCCGCAAAGCTTCTTCGAACAGCTCGTCATGTTCGCCGCCGCCGGCTTCCAGCCCAAGCGCTTCTTCCTCAGATTGCGTAATCGATTCATCGTAAGCTGGCGGTCCCTGCTCCTTGATGTGCTTAACGATGCGCCCAATTTCAGTCTCGTCGATAAACGCTCCGTGCACGCGAATCAATCGCGACGTGCCCGGTGGCAGGAAGAGCATGTCGCCGCGACCGAGCAGATGTTCCGCGCCGTTGGTGTCAATGATGGTGCGCGAATCCACCTTTGAAGAAACACGGAAAGAAATGCGGGAAGGGAAGTTGGCCTTGATTAAGCCCGTGATCACATCGACTGACGGTCGCTGCGTTGCAAGCACGAGGTGAATTCCAACTGCACGCGCCATCTGAGCCAAACGGGTAATCGATTCCTCAACTTCGCGCCCGGAGGTCATCATCAGATCCGCGAGCTCGTCAATGATGATCACGATGAAGGGCAATGGCTTCCACGGCTCGCCTGTCTCATCGTATTCCTTGACGAGGTTTCGTCGCATGATCTCGGTGTTGTAACCATCTATGTTGCGCACGCCCCAACCCGCAAGGTCGCGATAGCGCTTCTCCATTTCGGAAACGGCCCACTTAAGCGAACGCGCTGCGACTTTTGGATCGGTGATGATCGGAGCAGCGAGATGCGGAATGTCTTCGTAAAGACCTAGTTCGAGCCGCTTTGGGTCGATCAGGATGAACTTAACTTCATCCGGGCGGGCCCGGTAAAGAATCGAAACTACCAGGGAGTTCACGCCAACCGATTTGCCGGCGCCAGTGGTTCCCGCGATCAGCAGGTGCGGCATCTTTGCAAGATCGGCGACGTAGTTCAGCCCATCGATGGTTTTACCCAGTGCGATGGTTAGTTTAGAAGCCGATTCACGAAACGCGCGCGACTCGATCACTTCGCGGAGGAAAATTGTTTCCCGTTTTGGATTAGGGACTTCGATACCGACGTGTGGTTTCCCCGGCATGCGATCAATGCGAATGGATTCAGCTTTCAAAGCCAGGCAGAGATCGTCAACGAGCGAAACAACACGCGAGTACTTAACGCCAGGATCCGGTTTGAACTCGTAAGTAGTGACGACCGGGCCGGGACAGATGTGTTTGATCTGACCGGTGACGTTGAACTCTTTACACTTTTCCGCCAGACGAGTCGCGAGCCCAAGCAGCTCCACATCAGCCTGTTCGCTGTGCGGTGGCGCTTCGTTCAGGAACTCAAGCGGTGGCAGCGAATAGTCTGAGTAGCTGACGCGTTTGCCCGGATCGAAAGGCAACTTGCCGGTGGCGGGCGCTTCGCCTTTCGGTCGCAAAACGGAGGCGCCCTTAACCATCTCTTCCAGTTCTGACTCTTCATCTACCACAGCAACTGAAGGAAAGATCGATCGTCGCCCGGATCGGCCTTCAACCACGGTGGCTCCGGCGGCCGCAGCTACTGTGCGAGCGGGCTCAGCACCAGCGGCGCTCATCGTAACAACACGCGGCGCAGCTGGCTCCGGACGAATTACAGAGGTCGGGGCGACGGGGGTTTCGGTTTCTTTCATAAACTCGGCGACGCGCTCAGCGGGGCTAAGATCGCGGTCGTCGAGTGCACTGCGCGCAGTTAACGCACTGCGTGCGGCTAGTTGCTCAGCTTTCAACGCAAGCTTCGCTTCTTTGCGCAGGCGGGCTTGCTCGCGGCGTGCTTCGCGCCAGGCAGCGAACTTTGGCGGCATTTCCCGGATGAATGAGAAGCGCCCGCTCAACGCCAGTGCGAGCTTTTCGTAGAACGTCACGAAGGAAAAGTTGGTCGCGAGCAGCAAACCCGTGGCGGCCACAGCAGCCAGCAGAACCGTTGCGCCCACAGTGTTCAATCCGCTGGTGAGACCGCGCGAAATTAACGTCCCTACTAGACCGCCGGGTTGTACGCTCAAGTCAAACAGCGGTTGCAGGCCTGAGATTGAAAGAAGCGCTGCGGAAGCCAGAACGAGAATCACTAACCCGAGCAGCCTAAAGAAGGGAGCGCGAATGCTGCGCGTGCGAAAGCGGCGCCAGGCGGCCGCCAGCAGAAGCACCGGCAAGAGGTACGCGGCCAAACCGATGAATTGGAAGAGTGTGGCAGCGACGTTCGCGCCGATTGCGCCGGTCCAATTTCGCACCTGGGTTTGTCCGGCCGAGTTCCAGGACGGATCGTTTGGATGGAAGGCCGCGGACACAAGGCAAAGAGAGAGAAGGACGCCGAGAGCGAGCAGCAGTATCGCCACGATCTCGTTCCGGCGAGTGTTATTTGGAGTGATGACTCGGGGTTTCTCGTCAATGCTTGTGGTGGCCATTAAGTCTCCCAAGAGGCATTTCCGTTACTAAGTTGGATGCTGACCAGGTGTTGAGTGCTGAGTACTGAGTTCCGCAGAACTGTACTTTGGACTTTGAACTTGGTGCTTTGAACTTTCTGGTTCCGCGAATTCAATTTGAATCTAGATACTCAGTTTAAGAGACCGGAACTCAGTACTCAGTACTCAGTACTCAGTACTCAGGACTGTTTCTTCAGCAAAAACGCCTTGATAAAATCGTCGAGGTCTCCGGCGAGCACTGCATCGACGTTCCCCTTTTCCAACTTCGTGCGCGTGTCTTTTACCAACCGGTACGGCGCGAGCACGTAGCTCCTGATCTGCGATCCAAATGAATTGTCAGCCTTATTGGCTTCCAGCTGCGCGGTTTCTGCCTGGCGCTTCTCAAGTTCTAGTTCGTAAAGCCGCGAACGCAGCACTTGCATTGCCACGGCCCGGTTCTGATGCTGTGAACGTTGATTCTGACATTGCACGACGATGTTAGTCGGGATGTGGGTGATGCGAACTGCAGAGTCGGTGGTGTTGATGTGTTGGCCGCCGGCGCCAGTCGCGCGATAAGTATCGACGCGAAGGTCCTTGTCCTGAATATCGACCTCGATGTTCTCGTCAATTTCGGGGCAGACAAAGAGCGATGCAAAGGATGTGTGTCTGCGGGCAGCTTGATCGAAGGGAGAAATTCGCACCAGCCGGTGGACACCGGCCTCGGCCGCCAGCAGTCCGTAGGCATATTCGCCTTCAACTCGGAACGTCACGCTTTTCAGTCCAGCTTCCTCACCGGGTTGATAGTCGAGGATTTCGGTTTTGAATTCGCGTTGCTCGGCCCACTTCAGATACATCCGCAGCAGCATCTCGGCCCAGTCCTGCGATTCCGTTCCGCCCGCGCCGGGATGGATCGTGCAGATAGCGTTGAGTAAGTCGTTTTCGCCGGCGAGTAGCATCTCAGTTTCGGCGATGCCTATCTCGTGATCCAGTTTCTCGAGGAGTTGGCTCAGTTCCTGCTGAGATTCGCCATCTGTCTCCGCGAATTCAAACAACACGCTCGCGTCGGAAACCTGTGATTCGAAATGCTCCTGACGCTGCAGCTTCTTCTCCAACAAACTGCGTTTCTGTAAAAGTTTTTGTGCGGCCTCCTGGTCGCCCCAGAAATCCGGCGACGATGCTTGCTCTTCAATTCGATTTAGTTCGTCGCGTCCTGCGGCAACATCAAAGAAACCTCCCGAGCTGTTCAACCCGCGAACGAAGTTCGTCGTAAGTAGCTCTAAGGTCCTGAATAGATAGAGTTTCGATCATGAGTTCTCCAAATCTAAGTCTGTGGCGTGACGCTGCGGCGTTGCCAAACAATCAGGGTGATGAATAACAAAACGGTCAACAGCAAGTTAAGCAGCACAAAGAGATCGCCGAACCGAGTGTAAAAGCTCTGCGCGACTGCGCCGCGATTTATGGTCCAGACTCGCACTGCCGGTTCAAAAGCCTGAGTTGCTTCTTCAACTTCCCCATTGGTCGTGATGAATGCCGTTATTCCCGAATTGGTAACGCGCGCTACCGGTCGCTTGTTTTCAACGGCGCGAAAGATGGCGTTGGCCAGATGTTGCTTCATAACGGCGGTGCGACCCAGATAGCCGTCGTTCGAAATATTGATTAGTAAGTCTGCGTTCTCCTGCGCGAACGCGCGCGCGATCGATGGATAAGCAGACTCGATACAAATAAAAACACCAGCCCTCATTTCACCCGCTGAAAACATCGTGTAGTTCGCACCGGGTTCGAAGTCGCCGACGATTCCAGTTATCAAACCAGCACCCGGTAACCAACGCGGGACCGGCACGTATTCGCCAAACGGCAGCAGGCGAATCTTATCATATTGACCAATCAGCTCACCGTTCTGATTTATGAGCATCGCCGAGTTATAGATGCCACCATTTGGCGCCGGTTCCTGAGAGTTGAAGAGCAGCGATGTTTGGTTTTGGCCAGCGAAGCGCGCGACCAATTCGCGAAACTGCGAGTCGCCTGCGTAGGTGAAATTCATCGGCGACTCAGGCCAGATTACCAGTCGTGGTGTTCCATCAAACGGATGCGCGAGCAGTACCGCTTCCGTCATCGTTAAGTGTCTCGCCATCAATTCACGCATCTCGTCGGTGGTCTTCACAAGATGCATAGGCACGTTAGGTTGCACTGCGAAAATACGAACTGCACGGTCGGTCTCGCCACTGAATGAACCGGTTGCGAGAGTCAACAGCAGCACCAGCGTGACACCCACCAAAACGAGCACGGCGATGACCGTGGCTTTCAACGAGCGATTCAAGAGAGTAAAGGCGATTGCCGCGTTCACTGCGACGACCAGGAATCCAACTGCGTAAACACCGCCCCACTGAGCCGCTTGAATGAGGTTTGGCTGATAGGCTTGCGAGTAACCGATCGCATTCCAAAGCTGCCCCGTCAGTCCGAGTCTGGTCCACTCAAAGCTGACCCAGAAGATAGGCGCAAGCAGCAAGGCCGTCTTGCCCCGGCGTCGCACGGCCATCGCCAGTACGAGTGCAAACGCACCTGGGAAAAGTCCGACCACGAGTGTCACAGGAACGAGCACAAAATAGGCGACCACCGCCGGCAGGCCGCCGTAATGAATCATGGAATATGTCAGCCAGTAACAAGAGCCATAGAAAAAGAGCGTGCCGGTTAGCCAGCCCAAAAGAAATGCTCGCGCCGGAGAGGGGCGTTGCGCGGTCACGAGCAGAAGCGGAACCAGCCCTATCCACGCGAGCGGCCAGAGGTTGAAATCGGGAAACGAGAGAATGAGGAGGATCGCCGAAAGCGCAGCGACACCACAGGACTTAAGGTCAGGCACTTCCAGGCGAGCACGCGAAGAGAGCTTTGAAAAGACTCCTTGTCGAACAGCCAAGGAGCTGGTTGCGGGAACTTGCATCGAGGGGCAGTTTAGAAGGGCGAGGTCGAAAGTCCAAAGTCGAAAGTCCAAAGTCGAAAGTCGAAAGTCGAAAGGTTACAGGATTAACAGGATGAGACGGATGAGGCCCGATTTACAACCCAGGACTTCTGACTTTGGACTTTGGACTTTGAACGTTGGACCTTGAAATTGGAATCGCGAAATAATTTTTCCAGAAAATCTTTGCCGCACCGCTTTTGAGCTCTTCACTTAACCAATTGGGGCTCGATTCGACAGAAAACGTCACCGTCAAAGTGACAAATTTCGTCGCAGGATGAACGGTTCGGTCGGTCTAAATGAAGAGGAGTACTGAGTGCTGAGTAGTGAGTTCCGTTCCCGACCAGCGTGGATCTGGGTTCACAGGCACACAGTACCCACCGCTCAGTACTTTGCTTAGAAAAGAGGAAGAGCCCAGTCATTGCTGACTGGGCTCAATTTCGGAGGGAGCACTGAAGGGTAGCTCGGCGGGTGGCTGGCGCAGCGGCAGGCGGCGCTCAGAGGTGTGATGGCGGCGGGGGAGCGGGTTGTCGTT
>JANNON010000937.1:0-17096 GCA_031399105.1 Blastocatellia bacterium
CGCCTTCCTGACAGTGAGACGTTCAGACTTGAATCCGCTTTTTTTAAGATCTGTTGATTTGCTGGTATTCCAGTGAGATTCGCACTTTCATATGTTCGTAGGTTGGTTTCTACCCCCATGCAAATGATTATCAGACTGCCACTTGCCCTTATCGTCCTGGCTCTGTTTCTGACTACGACGGCTCAAGCCGATCCGCTGTTTTTCAGTAACACAGTCGCGCTGCAAGACTCAGGCTCCACCCGCGTGGATCTATTTTCAAACCCAGGTACCATTTTAGAAGGACCGCGAATCGACTTTCTCGTCGACATAACTGGAGTGATTCCCCCGGCGGGCGCCGATACTCTCCAGCTAACTTTTACAGAGGTCGGAGGGGCCACTCAGGTACAGACTTTTCGCATACCTCTGTTCGCCGCCTTTCCGCCACCTTACACGCAGATATTCAGCTTTACGATACAGAACACATTCCCTCAGTTCAGAGACGTAACGCTTCGCGTAGATATTCTGGGCGATCCCGCAGACTTTGTGATTCCGAGTGGCCCCGGCGCCGGTAGCGTCGTCGATTCCCAGACCTATTCTTTCCGTGTGGCGCAGCCAGTGCCTGAACCGGCATCAATGATCCTGGCCGGTCTCGGACTTTTCGGCTTAGCCGCGAACCAACGCCGGAAGTCGCGACAAATTGAAAAATGAAGCTAGCGGCAATGTCTAATCAGAATCGAAAATGCCGGCGCCATCCATGCGCCGGCTTCGTCTGTTTGTAGGGGCGTCCCTCCGTGGGCGCCCCTCGTCTTTGTCAAAAAAACCCGGTGGATCAACAAATCCCGGTGGACCAACAAGGGGCGCCCACGGAGGGACGCCCCTACAATCCAACCACGAAAGTGTTTGCTGGAGCCGAAAAATTGAGTTCTATTATACAATCAGCCGACATGAGCGTTGTGGAACTACATGCATCACAGGTGGCGGCGGGCGAGCGATTTGAATTTGGCCGCAACTGGAGCCGCTTCCTGACACTGCTCGATGAAGATCGCATCAAGCGCGCCGAAGCATCTCTGCTGGAAATGCTCGAGACCGATACGCTTGCCGGAAAAAGCTTTGTCGACATAGGTTCCGGCAGCGGCCTTTTTAGCCTTGCTGCGCGCCGGCTCGGCGCCCGAGTTCATTCATTGGACTATGATCCGCAATCAGTCGCCTGCACGGCAGAATTAAAGCGGCGTTACTTTCCAAATGATTCATCGTGGGTTGTCGAGGAAGGTTCCGCTCTCGATCCGCAATACTTGTCGTCGCTCGGAATTTTTGATGTGGTCTACTCGTGGGGCGTGTTGCATCACACCGGTCAAATGTGGGCCGCACTTGAAAACACCCACAAACTTGTCACTCCCGGCGGCAAACTCTTTATCGCCATCTATAACGATACCGGCAGCCAAAGCTCCCGCTGGAAGACAATCAAGAAAACTTACAACAGCCTTCCGGGTTTTCTGCAGGCGCCATTTGCAGCCTTGATTACTGCGCCGGCCGAGTTGAAGTCGTTGGTGAGTTCGATCGTAAGGTTGAAACCTGGCGAGTACATCAGTTCGTGGACCACCTATGACGAGCGACGCGGCATGAGTCGTTGGCGCGACATTATCGACTGGGTCGGCGGATATCCTTACGAAGTCGCAACGCCGGACGAGATTTTTGAGTTCTACAAAAGCCGCGGATTCAGTCTGACGAAAATGAACTGCGGCAACGTTGGCTTGGGTTGCAACCAGTTTGTGTTCGAGAAGAACGATTGACGTTTTAGCGCGCGCTTCGACCGACGTGAAGTCGCGACGCTCAAACAAGGCAGGAATGTGATGTTAGCTGAAGTAAAACTTTCCAAGGAGTCGACGCCCGCACTAGCTGATGCAGTAGCGAAACTTGAGCGCGACGGCGTAGTTGTCTTGCATGGTCTGCTTTCTCAAGAGCAGGTGCGCGGCATGCGTCAGGCATTCGACGCGCGTTTGAACCGGGTGCGCTGGAATGATCTCGATGGCTTTGAAAAGGAAACCTATCGTCACGTAGTTCAGGACGTGTTAACGCTGGCTCAGGGCTTTGTCGATCTTGGGGTTCATCCTTTAGTCAAAGCGATTCTCAATCGATATCTCGGAGAGAAGTACGAGTTGTGTGAAGCTAAGGGTTGGAAGTCTTTACCGACGACGCGCGACTTTCACGGCTGGCACGGCGATGCGTGGTACGACGAAGCAGTGGCCAACGGCATTCCCAAGGAAGTGAAGCTGGCGTTTTATCTGACTGACGTAAAGAGCGGCGCTTTTAACTACATCAAAGGCAGTCATCGAAAAGCCCATCCGCGAATCATTGGCAACAGTGAAGTCACCGATGTGCCGGACTCTGAAATCCTTACCATTGATGGTCCTGCTGGAACCGGATTCCTTTTCGATACGTCCGGCACCCATCGTCAGGGCGTTCCTATTCTTGAGCCACGACGCGCGGTCTTTTACAACTATCACGATCCCGACGTTGCGCTCGATCCTGAGAACGTCGCGCATTACCGCTATCACCCACTGCTGTTGAACGCCGCTTTCCTGGGAAACCTTTCCGCCGAAGATCAACGCATCCTGGGTTTTGGGAACCAGACGAATTTCATTCCGGCATTTGTGCGTCCCGGAAGATATCCGCGTTTGCACAAACTTTTCAGTTCTGCCCTGGGTGTGACTCAACGTATTGAAGACATTCAGGCACGCGCATCGGCGCGGTTGAAGAGAGTTACGAAAGCAAAATGAAGTCGAGTAAATTTGCGGCTTTCCAAAGATCAAATCCACGCCCTTTGCTGCCACAACCTTCAGAAAAGAAAGCATCTGGTTTTATCATTCCGCTATGCTTAAGGATGAGGCGTTGGCGGCTTTGCCGATTTGCCTAATGGCTTACCAATCAGTGGTTGCTTATGACGAGGCTATGCCTTCTGAAACCGGGTCAGCCAGTCGAGTATTAGAGGCGCGTAGCCTCTTTCAAGTAGAGGCTGTCCGCTAAACCGGAGCTTTCCGCAAGAAACCGGCGAAGCCGCAAGCAGTGTGACTACGCGTGAGTTTTTACCGGAATCAAATGGGAACTGTCTTATCGATTTTGGGCTTATGGCCGCGCTACATCGGCGGCAGCGAGATCTATCTGCGCGAGCTGGCGCGTCAGTTGGAAGATGAATCGTGGCAAAGTGTAGCCTGTTTCGTCCAGGAGCCTACGGCAGAAGCTCGTGAATTTTTGGAAGCGGCCAATATCCGAATCGAAGTACTCGAACAGGCGCAGACGCCGAATTTTGCCACGTTGAGAACCTTCGTCGGCCTAATGCGGAAGTATCGTCCTGACATTATTCATCTGCATTTGGTTGGCTTTCTTGGATTCTACCCGTGGGTTGGACGGCTTATTTCGAGCCGCCGTACGTTCTTTACTGATCATGGCTCCAGACCCGAGAACTATGAGCCGGTGCGGGCACCACTTTGGAAGCGCCTCGCCGTGCGGATGATTAACCTGCCTCTGACGCGGGTAATTTCTGTCAGTGACTTCAACCGGAATTGCATGACGACGATGGATCTCTTGCCGCATGATCGCTTTGCTCGCGTTTACAATGCCGTCGATTTTTCTCGCATCGCGAAGAGCGGGGAGCGTGGCCGATCGTTTCGTGAGCAGCATGGAATTCCTCTGGACCGAACCGTCGTTTTGCAAGTCAGTTGGATCATTCCTGCCAAGGGGATTGACGACGTTCTTGAAGCTGCCCGTCTGGTTATCGCAGCTAATCCCAAAGTTCACTTTGTTATGGTTGGCGAAGGCGTCGACCGTCTTCGCTACACGCAGCTGGCAACAGAGATGGGCCTCGCAGGCTATTTCACCTGGACGGGACTGGTGGACGATCCGTTTGGTGAAGGCGTTTACGATGCAGCGGATATTGTTTGTCAGGCCTCACGCTGGCAGGAAGCATTTGGCCAGGTGATTGCCGAAGCGATGGCCTCAGGGAAGCCGGTAATTGGAACGCGAGTGGGCGGCATACCTGAAGTTGTCGAAGATGGGGTCTCAGGTTTTCTCATCAACAAGAATAGCCCAGCTGAGTTGGCCGATAAGATCCTCGTCCTCGCAAACGATCGCGAGTTGCAGCTGAGCATGGGCCATGCCGGCCGTGAAATTTGCCGCGAAAAATTCGAGCTGCAAGGAATGGTAAGGCAGGTGATGAACCTGTATGACGTTCCTGCTCTTGGTAAGCGCACCGCGCGACAGACTTCAACCAGCGCACCCGCCGCGGATCGCGCCCTGTAAAACCCAACCTTATGGACGCGCTAAAACACCTGACAAAACTGCCCGGGGCACGCTGGCTTTGGCGAAAGTTTCCCTACGGATCGATCGACACTCGAGTGCAATACGATATCTGGCAACAGTCTGCGTTTGCCTATGGGCTTCATTCCGCAAGCTATCTCGCGAACCGGCTCGGCCTAAACGAGATCACGGCCATCGAATTCGGCGTTGCTAACGGACTCGGCCTTGCCGCTCTCGAAAATCACGCGCGTTTGATTGGGCCGCGATTTGGAGTAAAGATTTCGGTCGTGGGATTCGACGCGGGCAGCGGCATGCCAATGCCTTTAGACTATCGAGACTTGCCGCACGTGTGGGCCAGCGGTTACTACAAGATGGATGAGGAAGCGGTGCGCGCTAAGCTAACTGATGCCGAGCTGATTCTGGGGCAGGTAGCGGAAACCGTGCCGCGTTTCCTTGAGCGTCACAATGCGCCAGTCGGCTTTATTTCGTTCGATCTGGATTACTACAGTTCAACGAAAGCGGCCTTTCAGATCTTCGAAGGCTCCCTTGAGTCGCGGTTGCCGCGAGTCTGGTGTTACTTCGACGACACCATCTGGCCGGAAAGGGCTTGCTTCAACGAGTTCACGGGTGAGTATCTGGCAATGAACGAGTTCAATGCCGAACACGATCGGATGAAGATTTCCAAGCTGCCGTACTTCAGCTGGACCAGGCCGATCCCGGCCGCGTGGAACGATCAGATGTATGTTTTTCACGACTTCCAACATAATCACTACAATACTAATCTGACGCCGCCGGACGGCCGCTGAGAACGGTGCGACGTTCGCCACTGTCAAATGAAGCTGATTGAAGCCCTGAATCTAATTTCACAGGATCGTGATGGAGCACCGCTCGCGGTGGGCCTCGCCTGCGGCTTCACACCACTTCACCTGCAGACTTTCCTGCATGCCGAATTGCAGCAGTTGTTTCAAGATCGCAGCATTGAAATTGTTACGGGATTGTATGGCGACGTTGCCGGGACGCTGAAGGAAACTAAAGGAAGAAATTTGGATGCGGTTGCGGTCGCGCTGGAGTGGGAGGATCTTGATCCGCGTTTGGGGATCAGGCAGCTCGGTGGCTGGAGAGTAAGCAGCATTGAAGACATTCTCGAGGCATCGAAGCTCAGGCTTTCATTACTCGAGCGATTGCTCATTGAAGTCAGCTTTACTTGTCCGGTTGTGATTAGTCTGCCGACACTCCCGTTGCCACCAGTGTTTGTAAATGTTGGTTGGCAGGGTGGTGGCTCAGAGTTGTTACTTCGCGGACAGCTTGCTTCCTTCGTTAGCTCGTTGGCGCTGCAGCCGCGCATTCGTTTCGTGAACGAGCAACGATTACATTCGGCATCGCCCTTCTCGACCAGACTAAATGTGAAGTCGGATTGGGCCTCCGGGTTTCCTTACAACATTCCGCATGCGTCTGCGCTGGCGGCAATGATGGCGCGATTAGTGCAAAATCCGCCCTCAAAGAAGGGTCTGATCACGGATCTCGACAATACTCTTTGGAGTGGAATTGTCGGCGAAGTCGGTCCCGAAGGAGTTAGCTGGGATCTGGATCACAAGAGTCAGGCGCACGGTCTTTATCAACAGTTCCTGCGCTTGCTTTCAGAGGAGGGCGTGCTCGTTGGTGTTGCCAGCAAAAATGACCCAGCGGTGGTGAATGAGGCATTTAAGCGCGGTGATCTCTTGCTGTCGGCGGAAAGCGTATTTCCAATGGAAGTGAGTTGGGGCTCGAAGGCGAGCGCGGTGTCACGAATTCTTTCAGTTTGGAACATCGCGGCCTCGGCGGTGGTTTTTGTCGATGATAGCCCGCTAGAGCTGGCTGAAGTAAAGACGAGCCATCCCGACATAGAGTGTCTGTTATTTAAGGTCGACGAGCCGCAGGCCGCTTACGAACAGCTCTTTTATCTTCGCGATCTTTTCGGCAAGAGTTTCATTTCCCAAGAAGACGAGATCAGACTTGCGAGTATTCGCCAGAGCGCGACGATCAACGCGGTCGCAGGTGATGAAGAAGGCTTCTCCGAGGAGCTGCTCGAAAAGGCGGACGCTGAATTAGTGTTTTCATTGCGCAAGGACGCTAACGACACGCGTGCGTTTGAGCTGATTAACAAGACTAATCAGTTCAATCTAAACGGTCGTAGAGTTACTGAAGCTGCGTGGCTGAAAAGTCTTGGCGATAGCGACAGGTTCCTGTTGACGGCTAGTTATTCGGACCGGTTTGGCGTCCTTGGCAAGATAGCCGTCATTTCCGGCAGCAGGAATTCCGTCGCCTTGTCGATCGATTCCTGGGTGATGAGCTGTCGCGCATTTGCGCGGCGGATTGAGCACCAGTGTCTTAATTTCCTTTTCAAGAAGTTTGGTGTGGATCGCATTGGATTTGATTATCAGAGCACGGACCGGAATGGGCCATTGACTTCATTTTTCCAGAATTCCTTGCAACAGACCCCTGCCCCCCAATTCGAGATTTCGAAAGAGCAGTTTGCGCGCGTCTCCCCGAAACTTTTCCACCGTACGAGAGAGGCCGAATAATGAGTGAAGCAGTAAATCTTCCCCGCTTGATGAAGTGCTTTGCTGCGGTCTTTCCGAACCTGAGCGAAGAGAGTATTCAGCTGGCTACACCCACGACAGTTCCAAACTGGGATTCACTCGCGAGCATCACCTTGATCAACGTGATCGAAGAAGAGTTTGCCATCGAGATAGATCCCGAGGACATCGAGCACCTTGTCTCATTTGAGAAGGTACTTAATTACGTGAGTACGAAAAAGCCTGCACTTCAGTAAGACGAGTCTCACGGATGTCTCTTTCCTTTTCAGCCACAACTCCTGACGACATCGCCGACATATCCGCCTTCCTGATCAGCGGATTCAACGCCGCGCCAGATGCGCCCTTCGCCCAGCCTGAAATTCTCAATTGGAAATATTTTGCGTCTGGTCCGCAATGGGAGTCCTCGCGCAGCTACGTGCTGCGCCAGGACGCACAGATCAAGGCCCATTGCGGAGTATGGCCGATGAATCTCGAAGTTCGTGGCGAACAAGTGAGTTGTCTGGCGTTCTTGGATTGGCTAAGTGATCGCGATCTTCCTGGGGCGGGCGTGCTGTTGAAGAAGAAGCTGATGAAGATGGCCGCGACCTCGGTCGTAGTCGGTGGCAGCGAGGACACCCGGGCAGTAGTTCCGCGAATCGGTTTTCATCACGTGAGCGACGTGACCACGTTTGCGCGAGTAGTGCGGCCGTTGAACCAGTCTCGCACGCGCCCCAGAGAGAGTGTTGCTCGCCGCTCAGCGAGGTTGCTGCGAAATACGGCGTGGAGTCTGAAGTCAAAAGGCAAAGTTGACTCTGCATGGACAGCCAATCGAGTCGACTCGTTTCTCAGCTTGCCGGACGATCTCACGGGGGGCGACTTTCCCACGCCCTGGCGGAGCGCGGATTACTTAAACTACTGGCTCCGTACACCCGCGGTAGAAATTGCGGGTTTTCAAATCATTCGCAGGGGTTCGTTCGATGGATATTTTTTGCTGAGCAAGGTCGGAGGCCAGGCGCGCATTGTGGATATGCGATTGCGGTCCAGCGAAGTTTCTGATTGGGCCAGTGCTTATCGGTTGGCGGCCACAACGGCAGCGATGGATCCGGGAGTTTGTGAAATTCTGTCGATTGCGTCTACGCCGTTGGCTGATGAGGGACTGCTTTCAAGTGGCTTTCAAGCTCGTGGCGCCGTGCCGTTCTTCTTTGCGGATCCGGGAAAGAAATTCGCCGGGGCACCGCCGGTGTTTCTCAACCTCATCGACGGGGATGGTGCGTATCTGCACGATCCTCAGCATCCGTACGTGACCTAGACTGTTGCCATCAACTCCGAAATGCTCCGGACAACAGCCGCTCGAAATAGTCCAACGGCAGCGCGGGATCGACGGCGAGCCGGCGAATCAGAAAGGGTTCAGTGCCGCGAACGTTGATGCCAGGTTCCGTCGTGACGGCGGTCCGAAAACCGTGACGGTTGAGTAGCGCGAGGGTTTGCGCATTAAAGTCGCTGAGTTGCCCGTTCGGATAACAGAAATGTGTAGACGGTTTACCCAGCTCCTCTTCCAGTCGCAGTTTGGAGCCGGTGATCTCTTCCTCCAGCTGATTTAAGTCTGAAATGCTCGAAAGGATTGGATGCGTTCTGGTGTGACAGCCAAAGTCGACTCCCGCTTGATAGAGACTTCTCACTTCTTCCCACTTAATGGGCGCAAGCTCCGCGGGCGGTTCGGTGGGAACTTCTACTTGGAGCAGTTGGGGAATCAACGCGAGCAGTCTCACCCGCTCGGCATTGCTTAGCTTCGTGAGAGCAATGGCGATTTGCCTGCCACTTTGAGATCGCTCTTCTGCAGTGTCCAGTTTGACCTGAACACCCTCGACGGGAATTGCTACCGGCCCTCTTAATGCCGTGTGTTCGAACGCATACTCGATCTGGTTCCACCACAGCCACAACTTCCCATCAAGAAAATCTGTAACCAAATAAACCATCACCGGTAGATCGTAATCACTGAACACAGGGTGACCATTCGTCAAAAAATCCCGGTAGCCGTCGTCGACCGTGATCGCCACGGCGTTGTCCGGGAGCTTCTTGCCTGAGTGGATCCATTCGCCAATGGCACCCAAGGAGACTGGTTGATAGTAGCGTTGCAAGTGCCGGCATTGTTCGCGAAGGACGTCAGTGTTTTCGTCGAAACGGTGATACATCAACACCCTGACGCCGTGACGGTTCAGAAATCTGAATCCGTGGAGAAGGCCCGAGTAGTGCAGAACGGATTTGGCCAGTGATTTGACGGATTGTGACATTCTGGCCTTAAGGCTTGGTGGAGATCAGAGCGGAATTTGTTGCGACTCCTCGAACAGTCAGCGTGATGGTTAGGTTCCCGACATCGACCACCTGCTCGTCCAACCGCACGACCACACTGTTCAGCCAATCAGTCGCTGGCACTCTGCCCACATACTCGACCGGAAGGTTGTAAATCGTTCCTTGTTGATTTCTGAGTTGGGCAGTGACAACAGTTTGGAAATCTTCTCCGGGTTGTAGTTCGAAGTTCGCGAGGAAAAGAATAACGCGCGTTCGATGATCGGCACTAAAATTGGCAAGGTTCGTTAACGGGAAAGGTCCCGAAACAAAGGTCACGGAATCCTTCGCTGCGGCATAGCCAGGTTGGTTCTCGTCAAGGACCAGGATCGAAGGCTGGCCCACTTGTGAGGGAACAGACATCTTGACGCTTTCGGCGCGCACTCCGGGAGTGACTAGGGCAGCGTCGGCGCGGAAGGGATAAATTAGCGCTGGCGAGGTGTTCGTGTAGAAATTTACACCGTTCTTTTTGTAAAGCACCTCGCCGCCGGCAATCTTAATTTGGAAAGTGTCTGAAGCTGTGTATGGTGTGTCGCCTTTGTAGACTCCGCTTTCGCGCACTTCGACAAAGCCACTTCCATTGGGGGAGAGTCCAAATTCGATGTCACCGCGAGCAAGCGCCTGGCTGCCGCTGTTAAGTCCCAGAGTTATTAAACCTGCCGTTGTGAATCGACCCTCCACAAATCCGTCACCGCCGTAGATCATGTTTGAAGATCTGGCACGCGCGTCGTCGCCAATCTGTCCGGCTGTCTTCTCAATATTGTTTCCAGTGGCGGTTGTGTTTACCAAACCGATCCAAGCCACGTCGAAAGACGTTGGTGTCGGCGTAGGCGTTGGTGAAGGCGTCGGTGTTGGTGAAGGAGTTGGTGTCGGTGAAGGAGTTGGTGTCGGCGCAGGCGTGGCCACATCAGAGATCTGGATGGTCGCGCTATCGCCGTCGTTATTAAACGAGTGTAATCGGTAGTGATAGATGGTTTCGGCAGTCAGCCCGGTGTCGTTATGGTTGGTTATGTTGGGAACTGTCGTCACCACCAACTCCCAATTACTCAGGCCGCCTCCGGAAAGGGTTCTGGCGCGCTCCAAAACAAACCCGGCTTCATCCAGCGAGTTATCGTTCCACGTGAGATTAATCTGCGCTGCGGAAACAACCAGCGCCGCTAGATTGGACGGCGGTAATGGTCCAGCCGGTTGCGGCGCCGTGGACATCATTGTATTGGCAACACGCGCTCCCACGCTCAACAGAGTCGTGTCGGTGCGGTACGGATACGCAAGACTCGGCGCAACATTGCTGTAAAACGTGGTGCCGTTCTTCTTGTAATGCACTTGTGAGCCGGCGATCTCAATTCGGAAAACATCGGTGGCGGTGTAGAACGTATCGCCGCGATAAACACCGGCCTCACGAACTTCGACTATATTCGCTCCACCAAGAGCTGAAAGCCCGAATTCAATATCGGAACGGACGATGGCCTGCGTCCCTGAACTGAGTCCCACATTTAATGCTTTGCCGGGCTCATCGAGCAGGAACTCAACAAAGCCGTCACCGGAATCGATGAGGTTCGTTGAACGCGCGCGGGCATCTTCGTTGCCTTCCTGTCCACTTGTCTTTTCGATCGTGTTCGCCGTCGCCGTAGCATTTAGTCTTGACGTCCACGTCACGTTGAAAGTAGGTGTTGGAGAAGGAGTTGGCGTTGGCGACGGAGACGGGCTCGGCGATGGCGACGGGCTCGGCGAAGGCGTAGGTGTTGGTGTCGGAGTCGGCGTGGGTGTGGGAGTCGGTGCTGGAGTCAGAACACCCAGCGACTGGTCAATGCTCTCGCCGTTCGTGTTGAAGGCGCGCACACGATAGTAATAAAGCGTAGAGGGCGTTAATCCGGAGTCGCTGTGACTCGTTACGTTAGGAACCGTAGTAACAATTGTAATCCAGTCGCGAGGGCTCTCGTTGTTCAAACTGATCGCCCGCTCGAGGATGAAACCATTTTCATCCGAAGCATGGTCGAGCCAGCTCAAATTCGCACCGTTCGGTGAGACCGAAGTAGCAGTCAAGTTAGTGGGACCAGCCGGACCTTCCGGGCCAGCTGGACTAGTCATGATTACGTTGGCGGCTTTTGCACCCAGGCCAAAAAGCACAGCATCGGCGTGATACGGATAGGCATGAACGGGAACGCTGCTGTGAAAGGTCACACCGTTCTTTTTGTACAAAACGAGAGAACCAGAAAGCTCAATGCGGAAAACATCAGAGGCTGCATAAGACGTGTCGGTAAGATATGCTCCGGATTCCCTTACTTCCACAAAGTTTGCTCCGCCAATCGCCGACAGAGCGAACTCCATATCAAACGTATAGAACGCCTGGCGATTGCTGTTCAGGCCGACCGTTATCGCTTTTCCGGGAGCGGCAAATTGAAATTCGACGTAACCGTCACCGCTTGCTATGACATTAGTTGAACGCGCGATCGCGTCTTCAGTGTTATCCGTCCCAGCAGTCTTCTCGATTGAATTACCGGTTGCTGTCGCATTGCGCAAGTTAGTCCAACCAACATTGAAATCGGCAAGGGAACTGCGCTTGACTGATCGTGTTAGAGGAAGGTTTGACGCTGGGAGATGGGACGGCGCGGTCACTGGCAAAACCGCGGCCGTCGGCTCATTGGATTCGGGAGCAGACGAGGTAGCGGGGATGCCATCGAGTCCGTACCCAGCCACGGCCAAACAAGTTAAGACGACAGTGGTGCAAAGTAGCCGGCCGATTCTGCCGATTCCCTGGGCTCTGTCCCTGAGTTGAGAGGAAATGCTTACTGCTGCGCGCATAATGTTTCCAGGAAATTGCGACCCCGCTGATGGTGCGTCTTGCAAAGAGGCGGCGATTCTAAGTCGCCGCGCCCGCTCATTCTGTGAGTACCTTAAGAAAAATTAGTTATAATCGCGCTGGCCTAAAAATCGAGGCTGAACTTTAGCGATCGCCGAATGGAATGTGCACTACCTACGTTTAATAATACTAACCCAGACCTTGTTCCAGCCAAACCGCAGAAACCTTAGCATTAATCATATAGTCAACTAATGTCGGGGATACCACTTTGCTAGGTGAGCACATACCATAGGCATTCCTGAGGATCGATCCTCGCGGCAGATGACGGCATTATTGTTAGCCTTTGCGTAGGGCTGCTCAACATTCAGAAAGCTTTTGCAGACAAATATGTCTGCTGTGCGGGCATGGACATTCGCGCTGAAAACATCGCATTCCTACTGGACTCGGCACCGCGAAACTGGTGTAGCCAGGAAGATCGCCATCTCGAGATCTGCAAAGCACTGATTGCTCGTGGCGGCCGACCGGTGCTGGTTTTTTCCAACCGTGTACCTGCTGAGGTGGAGGACCGGTTTCGCGGCGCTGGCATTGAGGTAGCGGCGATCAGCTATGCACAGGGAATCTTCCACTATGCAAAACAGCTCAACGATCTGATCGAAAAATTTGAGATCACCGCGGTTCACATAATCTTTTTTGATTACTTCAGCGCGATGTCATGGATCGCAAAAAGCCGGCGGGTGAAGTACATAATCTATGAAATGCAGAACGGCGGCATCGTTAAGGCACAATCGTGGAAACGAATGCTGCTGCAACTGCGCAATCGGCTCGCCACCCATCCGATGACTAAGATGATTGCGATCTCAGAGTTCATTAAAGAGCAACTGTTAGCCGGCGGAGTCAGGGAAGACAAAATTGTAGTGAGGCATCTCGGCATCGATACGACGCGCTTCACACCAGACCCGAGCGCCAGGCGCGAACTGGAAGAGCAGTATGGAATCGGTCCTGACGAGCTGATCCTTTCGACTGTCTCCTACTTAAAGCCAATCAAGAACCCACAGACTATAGTTGAAGCGTGTGGCTTGCTGGCCCGGCGTAACGTGCCGACTCATCTATTCGTCGCTGGCGATGGCGAGATGATGGAGGAGTTGCAAGCTTTGAGTCAACGACTTGGGATTCACGATCGAACTCACTGGCTGGGACTTGTTCCGGATCCTACCCGGCTACTGCAGGCCTCAGATCTTTTTATCCTTGCTACTTCAGGTGAGGCTTTTGGCCTGGTGCTGACCGAAGCGATGGCGTGTGGCGTGCCCGTAGTTGGCAGTCGTAGCGGCGGGATTCCTGAGGTCGTGGCAGACGGCGAGACTGGATTGCTTGTTCCACCACTCAACCCCGAGGCCTTTGCTGACGCGCTCGAAAAATTGTGGCGCGACACAGAACTGCGAATGAGATTTAGAGAGCAGGGAATCGCCAGAGTGAATCAATATTTCACGATGGAACGAACCGTCGAGAATACGATGCTGGTCTATGAATCCCTGTGGAGCGCTGGCAAGGGCAGCAGGGTGAGCCAAAATTGAGCAGTCCCTACATCGAGAATTCAATTATTGAGAGCGCTGTTGGGCTCGTGCTGGTTAAGACCGGCGAGGTGGCAAACGCGATGACGGTTTCGTTCTTTTCGGAAGTCGCGCATCATCCAACGGCACTTTGGGTATCGATCGCAAAGGCGTCGTACACTCACTCGCTGCTTGATCAAACATCCGAATTCAGTTTGGTGGTACTCAATCAAAACCAAAAGCAGATCGCATTACGATGCGGAACGGCCTCAGGTAGAGATCAAGACAAATGCTCGCATCTCGAGCTTTACCAAAACCATGCTGGGTTTCTCTTTCTGGAAAACGCGCTAGCTTCCACATCATGTCGCGTTCAACAGCGGCTCGATCTGGGTGACCACACTTTATTTGTGGGTGAGATCCTGGAGTCGGAATTGGAAAGCCGCACTTCTCATTTACGCCAACTACTGATTTCGGACTTAAAAAATTAAATGCGCTGGCCAGGCCGAACAATTTGGGATACCCGGATACAAGGTGTCTGTGGAATCCTCACCGTAGCCGGTGATGAAGGGATCGAAATCTTTGGGTCTGCTTCGTTTGCCCAAGTATCACTCGATCCACCCCGAGTGATCGTGAACCCCAATCGCACTTACGGGTTCGAACCGGCGTTGCGGCAAACGGGACGATTCGCGCTCAACGTTCTGCCTGCGAATTCTCGGAAGCAGATGATTCAGTGGATGCGAATACGCAGGCGCGAGCCGCAAAAGGAGAAACAACTTGGTCTAAAGATGGTGGAAGACCATCATCAGATTCCATTCGTCGCCGACAGCTTGCGCACGCTTTTTTGCGAAGTAGAGTCAACGCAGGACAGTGGTGATCGGAAACTCTACATTGCGCGGGTGATTGAGTCTCGGGTGAATCGTGCGCTTGAAGGTCAACTTCCACTGCTTTTTTCGCAGGTGACGGATGACTCAACTCATCCGCGTTTGCGAAGATTGTTTCGCACCACCTTATTGTTGAGCGGAGCCCTGGATGGCTCTAAAAAACTGAAACAGAAGTTTCGTCCTGCCCAGCCAGCGAACATCGCAAAGACGACTTACGATGAAGCAGGCGCCACTGAACCAGAGATCGAAACGATCCTGAAACCGGGGATCACCGATCGGAGCCGATATCTGACGCCACCGGCGGCGCCCGCTATCCTGACGAGAAGCATTGGCGTTTGTGTGGTCGGAACAGGATGGGGACAGACCCACACGCAGTACTTGCGCATGGCGAGTCCAAGAGTTCGTCTGTTTGTCTGTGGCCGAAACCAGGCCAAGACTGAGCGGATTGCCAAAATCTCTGGCGCCGAAGGCTGCTTCTTTGATTTGGAGCAAGCGGTTAATGATGAGCGTGTGAATGCCGTTACACTTGCGCTGCCACACGATGTTCACCGTTCCGCAGTTGAATTGGCGGCAAGCGCTGGAAAGCACGCACTGGTTGAAAAACCTATCGCCACCGATTTGGCGGATGCGGACGCAATGATCGCCGCCGCGAAGCGAGCTGGAACGATCTTAATGGTTGCCGAAGACATGCATTTTCGGCCGGCAGTTCGCGAGGCAGTGCAAATGATCTCCAGTGGCGCGATTGGAGAGCCACTTTACTTTATGGCTCATAGCGCGGGAGTTCGCCGCCCTAGCGGTTGGGCTGCTGATAAAGATCGTCTTGGTGGTGGGGTTCTGATGGACATCGGTGTGCATTATGTTCGCGCTTTGCGTCTGCTCATGGGCGAGCCAGACAGCGTCTTCGCTTCCAGAAGCATGCAGATCAATACGAAGATGTCCGGAGAAGATAGCGCGCAATTGGTTTTCTCGAGTCGTTTTGGGTGGGAAGGTCACATGCTGCTGAGCTGGTCATCTCAGCGCGGCCATCTTCCCGATATCGTTATTGCAGGTGAGAGAGGCACTATCTATTTGTGGCCTGGCGCGCGCTATTTCGATTTCTATCCGGTCAAACCACGCTTTCTAACGCAAATGATCTCTTATGTGAGACCCTATTCGTTGCAGACAAGGTTGATGAAACCCGGCCTTCAGCGCGTGCGATTGCATCCAAGCGATCGCGACCACACCGGATATCTTGGCGAGATGCAGGAATTCGTTGCCGCGGTCAGCGAAGACAGAGCGCCGGTTACGCCGCCAGAAGATGGGCGTAGGGATTTGGAAATAATTACGCGGTGCTACGAGGCGCTGGCCCTGGGCCGGCCGGTTGAAATTGATTCGATTCGATGAGACTGGCGATATTCATCGCGTTGCAAAAACTTGGCATGATCTTACATATCCGTTCAATCCTCGCTTCGTTTTCTATCGGCTTAGGGCTCTTCCTGTTTGGCAGCGCGCCAAAGATCATGCAAGGCCCACCTCCGGTTCAAGTTAAGACAGATCGAAAGATCTATTCCGAACCGGCGTTGCCTCGCTTGCCGCGCGCTGGCGGCAAGTTCAAAGATCCAACTTTTGGCACTGAGATAATGCGAGTTACGGATGAGACTTCAGTCGATGGTGGCACTTTCTACAGTTACTGGCCTACGTTCAATTCCGACAACTCTCGTTTGCTTGTGCGCAGTTCGAACGACGGCACGGCTCACATCTATGAGTTTGATCCTGTTAATTTTTCGATCGGTTCGCGCAAGCTGATACCAGCCAGTCCCGCCGGTTATCCGAATCTCGAAGGCGCAGTTTGGAGTGGCAGCGACCCGGATTCCCTGTTTGCGCTGGTCGGGACCCGGATTTATGCGTACCACCCGTCAAAGGGCTCGTACTCACTGGTTGCCGATATGTCCCGTGACATTCCCGCGGGCGAATTTCTGTGGCAGTTATCGGTATCGCGAGAGAATGATGACAACTTTGCATTCGCGCGACGCCGAAGCAATGCGGAAGGCGGCAGCGACTATGTCGGTTACGCTGTCTACAGTCGATCAAAGAAAGCGATGATTCTCAAGCAGGACATCCAGAAGAATGATCTCGACGAGATTCAGATCGACAAATCAGGAAGATGGCTAGTGGTCAAAGGCGAGTTCAAGTCGAACGCGAAAGGTTTTTCAATCCGCGATTTGCAAAACAGCACTCGGAAGGATCTGAAGTACGGAGATCCTGATTATGCCCTCGCGCACTCTGATAACGGGTCGGGCTTCTCATCCGGATTTAACAATTACTTGAACACCATCGACAGGCGCAATTTTGCAGACCCAAAACCCATCATTACGCTCCTTAAACTGGAGAAGGACTGGAGTCAGGGTCTGCACGTCTCGCATCTGGCCGCGAATGACGGTTGGATCCTGGTGAGTTTCTATGAAGTAGGAGCAGTCGGCACTCCCCTGGGTCCTTTTCACAATGAAATCATTTTGGTCAAGACCGATGGCAGCGAGAAGATAGTTCGCTTGTTACATCATCGGTCGGTTTACAAGGACTTTTACGTCACCCCGCGGGCGAATATCAGCCTTGATGGTCGGTATGGGGCGTTTACTTCAAACTTGTGTGGGCTTGTCATTAGCCCCTGTCGGCTGAATTCTAGCGATAAATAGGTCATGGCGCTGACGCCCACCCC
>JANNON010000074.1:0-25091 GCA_031399105.1 Blastocatellia bacterium
GTTGCCCGCCGCCGGGCCCTTTCAACATCTTATGTAAAAGAACTCCATCAAGCCCTTACTAGACACCAAGAGACTACTCAAGCCGTAGATGGGCTTGGACAATTAGTAGAGGTCTCTTTGTTACGTGGCCGTTGGAAGGAGCAACACAATAATCCAACGAGGCCAGATGGCGAGCCGCATGAGTATTGTCCCACGGAACACGTTGAAGCTGAGATGGACAGACTGATCGAGATGCACCACGAGCATCTTGAAAATAATATTCCGCCTGAAGTAGAGGCTGCATGGCTGCATCACAGGTTTACGCAAATACATCCCTTTCAAGATGGAAATGGCCGCATCGCAAGAGCGTTGGCCTCATTGGTGTTTCTTCGCTCGGGATGGTTTCCGTTGGTCATTAATCGGGATATCCGAGAAGAATACATCATAGCCCTTGAGGAGGCTGACAGGGGAGACCTGTCACCTCTCATCAACTTGTTTTCGAAAATACAAAAGAAGGCGTTCTTGAAGGCTCTAAGCTTGTCCGAGAATGTTCTTCAAGCACCCTCACCACTCAAACAGTTAATTTCAGCGGCAACCGAGAGACTTAGAGCTAGAAAGTGGTCAAGTCTTCAAAAGATGCAGTCTAAGACACTCGAGTTCTCGGGAAGGCTGGAAGACTTTGCAGAAAAGAAGATTGGAGAGATAGGAAAAGAGATAAATCAAGAACTTCAATCTCTGGATCAACATTATTTCGCCGATGCCCGCAGGAGCGATCACGAAACCGACTTTTGGTTCAAAAAACAGATTATTGATGTCGCAAGGGAACTCGACTACTACGCCGACACAAGAACCTATCGCGCTTGGGTTCGTCTTAAAATTAAAGAGGATCGACAAACTGAGATCGTTTTCTCCTTCCACTCACTAGGGGTCGAATTCCTAGGGATAATGGCAGTATCCGCTTTCATGGAATACCGAGATAGAAATGAGGATGGTGAAACTTCAGTGGATGGCCCATACATACTCAGCAAAGAAATATTCCAGTTTTCCTACAAAGAGAAAGAGCATGAAATCACCAAACGATTTGAACCATGGCTGAACGACGCGTTGTTAGCTGGCTTGGATAAATGGAGAAAGCAGCTTTAGAGGGTGGAGTCCTTGGCTTCAACCCCACCAATATTCTGATCATAGACTTTGGCCAGTTAGGTGATGTTGTACTCAGCCTGCCCGCCTTACGCGCCGCGCGAAAACGCTTTCCTAACGCCAGAATTACTGTAGCCGTCGGTAAACCGGGCGCTGAGATTGTCCGACTCGCAAACGTTGCTAATGAGGTGCTGCCGGTCGATCGCGTGGCTTTGCGTGATGGGCCGAAAGTAGCTTCGTTGGTCCGTTTATATAAGCTGGTGAAGCAGGTGCGACGGGCGGACTATGATTTCGTAATCGATCTACATAGCCTTTCAGAGACTAACCTCCTGGGCTTTCTTTCAGGTGCGCCTAAGCGACTCTATTCACGCCGCCCGCCGCGTTCGTGGGACTTTCTCGCGAACTTTGAACCGCGTCCCCCAGTCGAGGACGATCATCGAAAACGTCACCTGATCGATCGCTATCTGGATGTGCTCTTGCCGCTGGATGTGAGAGATGCGGAGCGTGAGCCGCGCATTGCGAGCCGGGTGAGTGATGACGCGTTTGTCACCTCACTATTGAAGAAAGCGAAGGCCGAGGCAGGAGTACCACTCGTAGGGCTGTTTCCCGGCGCGGGGCATCCGTCGCGACGTTGGCCCCTGGAAAAGTTTGCTGAGTTGGCAGACTTCCTGATTCGAAACGACGGCGTCAGGGTGGTGTTGTTTCTTGGCCCCGAAGAAGCAGCCCTCTCAAAAGATTTGAAAAAGGCGTTCCCTGCCGGAACCGTTATTCTCGACAAACTCACAATCCCGCAACTCGCTGCAGCCTTGGCCCGACTCTCAGTTTTTGTCTCAAATGATACCGGCCCGATGCATATTGCTGCCGCCGTGTTGACGCCCGTCGTCGTGCTGCTTCATCAACGCGCTCCAAGGTCATATCTGCCGATTGGGGATAGGCATCGGTTTGTTTCGAAGGCCTCCATCGCTGAAATTTCGGTGGAAGAGGTTTATGAAGCCGCCAAGTCCGCATTCGCTACCGATCGTTCCACCACCCTGTTTGCCGGTTAAGTTCGGGTTCCTTGGATTCGCCTGTTTCCAGCACCGCGACGGACCTCCAAAATCGCGATTCTGCTTTTCCTGAGCAAAAACCCAAAATTGCAACTAGACAAACATCGTTTAACCCGCTACTATTGCCCTGCCGCTCTTGCGGCGAAGTGATCTTGCCAACTGAGCCAGCCCGATTCCTGGCCTCCAAATCCCGCCCTTGTCCCGTGTAGGACCTCATTTCAGGAGCATACAAATGTTGCATCGAACCCGTGTAATCGCGAGCATTCTCGCCCTTTTTTCACTAACCGCAGTGGCCAGCGCTCAGGGTCTCACAGCAAAGAACAGTAGTCCCCAACCGCAGCCCTCGACTGCCGCAACCGAGACGGATCGCGTTCGCGATGGGTTAGTGGGCCCCGTGCGCCGCGTCAGAACTGAGATTGTAAAGTTGTCGAGTGCAGGCGGGCGCACCATCGAAGGCAAGCGCGCGGTATTGGAAGTTGTCTCCTATGACATCAAGGGCACCAAGGTGGAGAACCAGTACTTCCCGGTAGAGGGCGCAACGCTCACCGGTAAAGAAGCGTACAAGTATGACGAAAAGGGAAACATCAGCGAGATGACAATGGTCAACGAGGATGGTTCGCTATTGAGCAAGGAAGTGTACAAGTACGAGTTCGACTTTGCCGGCAACTGGAACAAGATGACGACGTCGGTGGCGGTAGTAGACACCGGTAAAGTCAGCTTCGAGCCGACGGAAGTAACTTACCGGTCCATCATGTATTACCTCGACGAGAGGATGGTGAAGATGGTGCAGCCGGCTACACAGGTTGTTGCACCACCAACCGCACAACCGGTCGTCAACAAGTCGGCTAACGACTCGGCCCCGTCAAATCCTCAACCCAAAGTTTCTGTAGACAGTAAGAAAGCCACTACGAACCTTCCCGCCTCCACAGATCGCGCCACGCAGATGCATTCAGCGGAGGTACGCACCGCTGGTACTACTGAAACGAGGATGCAAGTGGTATTGGATTCCGAACCACCGGCAGCGCCGCCGACTCCGAGGATGATCTTGAAGCCCGTTTCAGGAGGGGTTCTGAACGGTTCAGCGATCAGCCTGCCGATGCCGATCTATCCGGACGCCGCTCGCCGCATGAGCACCTCGGGCACCGTGATCGTTGAGGTGGTTATTGACGAGCAAGGCAAGGTTATTTCAGCACGAGCTACGAGTGGACCATCGAGTCTTCGCGAGGCTGCGGTTCAAGCAGCCCAGCGAGCACGCTTCTCTCCCACCAAACTTTCAGGCCAGCCTGTTAAGGTCTCAGGTGTAATCAACTATAAGTTCTCGCTTGCCGCCTAAATCTCTGCCTCCGTGACGATCAGGAATTTCCCTGATCGTCAGCCGCAAAATCCCCCGCTACCTTCTCTCTTCCCGTTAGGAGCTATCAACCATGGCATTGACCGGACACCTCAGCGATCTCTCGCTTTCCGAGTTGATTGAGTTCTTCTGCAATCAACGCAAAACAGGGCGACTCAAAGTGCTTTATCCGCAGGGCCCCGGCAGCTTTTACTTGCAGGCCGGCTCAGTGGTCGATGCTCGAATCGGTGTGCTGCGTGGTATCGATGCTGTCTATTATGCGTTGACTCTTCCTAACGCGAAGTTTGAGTTTAGCGGCGCGGATGAAGCTTCCGAGCGGACGATCAATCAGCCCTGGACACAAGTTGTACTCGAGGGTTTGCGCAGATTAGACGAGGGAATTGTTCCTATTGAAGCGTACACGGAAGGCTTTGTTTCAGACGAACCCAGTGCTGCTCCCAAAGATCACGATTCCGATCCCGATCCCGAAATTCGATCTGGTGAATCACACGCGCCCGCCTTTATGTCGTTTCTTCAAAACGAAACGATGAGCCGGCGCAAGCCCTTCATTCTTGCCGCAGTAGCGATTGCCATTCTGGGAAGCGTGGCGGTAGTGGGAGTACCAGCGGGTTGGTACAAGAGGGCGAAACCTCCCGTAGCTGTTAACGAACCGGCAGCTACAGCAGAAGCGCAACCAGTCGCTCCGAATGTTCAGACGTCAGCACCGGAAACTGCTACGGCGGATGCGCAAGCCAGCGATGCGGCTGCACTCGCGGCCAGGCGCCAGCGAGAGAGGGACAGAGCGAAAGCGCGTGAAGAGAGGAGCGATTCGGCAGAGGCGACTAAGACTGCTCCGAATATAACTCCAGCGCCGCAAGAAGGTGCCAAGTCTGGGCCAAAGAGAGTGACTGTGACTGTTACGTACGACGAATCCGGACGAGTAGTGCAAGCTTCGGGAGCCGATGCGACCGCGATTCGGATTGCAAGGCAGAAGAGGTTCCCAGCGGGTAAGGCCGGCACAGCAACGGTTACGATACCGATTAACTAAGCGAACAGCGAACAGCAGACAGCAGACAGCGGACAGCGGACAGCGGACAGCGGAGATCTCACGCGCTGTCGCGAAGTCCTACCAACGCCAACATCAGTACCAGCGCTCGTTTGAGTCCCAGATCTCGATCCTGCGGATCGTACCATTCGCTCAGTGTGTGAGAATTTCCGGAAGCGCCTCCAGCGCCCAGCGTTATCGCGGGAATACCCAGCGAAATAGGAATGTTCGAGTCAGTTGAAGCTCGATCCAGTTGCGGTACGAACCCCAGCGCTCGGGTCGCAGCCAAAGCAAGTTCGACCAGCGGAGCGTCAGCGGGCGTTGCGCCACTGGGCCTATTGCCGATCAGTTTCAACTCCAGTTGCAATTGAGGCCTTCCCTTTCGCCGCGCTGCGTTCTCCTCTTCTGCTGCTTCGCGTACAGCCCGGCGAAAAAATGCATCAAGACGAACAAGCTCATCCTCCGCGGCGGAACGAAGATCAACATCCATCGACGCTGCGGTGGGAATCGAGTTGACGCTAACGCCGCCTTCGATTCGTCCAACGTTAAAAGTGGTCCTCGGCTCATCTGGAAACGGGTATGACGCAAGTTTCGCCACGGCGCGTCCGAGAGCATGAACTGGATTAGCGGCCCCAAAGTCAGCCCACGAATGTCCACCGCTTCCTTTCAATAGCACCCGATAGCGTCGCGATCCGAGCGCGCCGTTGGTTATCCGATCAACCCCGGCGCCGTCAAGACTGATGAAAGCATCGATGCGGTTTGCCCATGGCCCAACTTTGAACAGGTGGGTCACTCCGCGCAGATTGCCCTCACCTTCTTCTCCGACACTCGCTACAAAAAGCAGCGATCCTTCTGTTTTGATCGCAACCTGCTCGAGGACGGTTACCAGCGCGGTCAACCCCGCCAGTCCACAGCAATCGTCGGATATTCCTGGCGCCAAAAGTTTGTTGCCGGCATAGCGAGTTTCGCAGTCGGTACCGGCGGGAAAGACGGTATCCAAATGTGCGCTCACCGCGAGGGTTGGCGATTGCGATCTGCCGGAACGCAAACTCAAACAGTTTCCTTCCTCGTCGATATGCGTGTCTTTCAGTCCGAGTTGACGAAAGCGATCGCACAAGTAAGCAGCACGCTCGGACTCAGCGAATGGCGGCGCTGGGATCGAGCAGATGCGGATCTGCTCTGCGGTAATTTCTGCCGCACGTTCTTCGAGCATCCGAAATGCTCGCTGCAGATCGGGAGCACTCAATAATTCTTCAATAATATGATCTGCAGTGGGAGTGGCTAGTGTTTGCATAAAAACGTAGTGCCAGCTTGAGGATCAAACAAGCAGCATTATTTCTTCTTCGACCAGCACGGCGGACGATTGTTTGGCGCGGTCAAAAATTCGGTTCACGCGCTCCTCGCTTGCCTCGAGCCCTCTCTTTTCAAGCCAGTAGATAACATTCGACTTGCCGCTCATTGGCCCAATGTCAATCACTTGTTCCAGTCCAAACTGACCGGCCGGCACTCCTGAGTAGATAATGTCCGCAAGGTGAGCGTCACCCTTCCGATAGCTCTTGATCACGGCTGCGGCATGGACGCCAGTCGCGGTACGGAACGCGTCTTTGCCAAATACCGGATAGTTAAGGGGGATGGTCCAGCCGCACGCCTCCGCGGCCACCTTGCAGTACTCGCCCAGCAACGACAGGTCATTGTCGATCCATTCCATCAACTTTAAATTCACCAACAGTTGATCCATGGGCGTGTTTCCCACGCGCTCGCCGATTCCGAGCGCTGATCCGTGCACCTGATCTGCGCCTCCTTCGATGGCCGCGATTGAATTGATTACACCGAGTCCGCGATCCTGATGACCATGCCAATCAAGCCGGACGCCGCCGCCCTGATCTTCGATGATCTGTTTGACGAAGCTAACCACGGCTCGCGAGCCGTCGGGAGTGGCGTGGCCGACAGTGTCGCAAACACAGACCGCCGTTGCTCCGCAGCGAATCGCCGTGGTGTAGAGCGCCTTAATCGTGTCCGGGTTGGCTCTTGTCGTGTCTTCGGTGACGTACATCACACGCAAGCCTTCACTGACTGCAAAGGTGACAGCCTCTTCGGTCATTTGCAGCAGACGATCGAGCGTCCAGTCCTCAGCAAAGAAACGAACCTGGGAAGAGCCGATAAAGGTGCACGCTTCAATCGGGATACCGGCGCGCTGGGAGATCTCGACGATGGGAACGATGTCGTTGCGGAGAGTGCGCGCAGCACAATTGGGTCGAATGTTGAGTTTCTTGTCGGCTATCTCGCGGGCGAGACGCTCAACTCCCGCAGCATGAGTGCCTCCGGCGCCGGGTAAGCCGATGTCGGCGGTATCGATCCCGAGCGCGTTCATCAAGTGGAGGAGTTCGATCTTCTTCTCAACTGGGGGTTCGGATACAGACGGCGATTGCAGGCCATCACGCAGCGTTTCGTCGTCAAAGCTTATGTGGCGTTCCGGTCCGGCAAATCTCGGGTCAATACCATTCCAATCGTAAACCAACTCATCAACTGCCAAAGCAACACCTCCGAATCTCGCATACTAAATTGGCTTGGGTGATCGATTTCGATTACAGCAACGGCACATATGAAAGTCAACCCGGGGCAGATGTTGGATGTTGGATGTTGGATGTTAGTGAGTTGTCCGTGGTCAGTTGTCAGTAGTCCGTTGTTCTTGTGCCGCAGCTCTTACGGAACTTTGGCCACCGGCCCAATGCTCGGAAGAAGAACAACGGACAACTGACCACGGACAACCGACTAACATCCGTCATCTAACATCTCCTTCCCCAGCGTTTTGACGAATCCCTCGCCACTGTTATAGCCTCTGTCACGTTTCACCGCTCTACTTCTAGCGCCTTGCAGGGATTTTGACTCAAACAAAAAACCAGTCTCAAAAGACGATTGCGCTCGGGTCGGATCGTGCCGCTAAAATCATGGCTGTCCGAGCCAGTATCGCCAGAATTGCGGAGATTGACGCGCGCTGGGCTGGAGCCAATGTGGTTGCGCGGCCTGTGACCACTAACATTCCTGCCATGCCGCTTAACGATTGGCAACTTATGCAAGGTGCGCGAGAAAGGGCACTCGCAGTTCGCGATCTGCTTCGCGGCCAACGTTTGGAAGCAGATCTTTACGTAGGATTGGAAGGCGGCTTCCACTCGATTTCGATCGAAGGTCAGTGGCACAACTTTCTTCGCGGTTGGGCTTATGCGACTGACGGAATCACAGGTCACTTTGGCGCGGCGCCGTCGATCAGCGTTCCTGACTCACTCGCAAAAAAGGTTATCGAAGGTCGGCAAGAACTCGGTCTGGTGATTGACGAGGTTTCGGGAAAGACGGACGTGCGCAGCCGGCAAGGCGCGTGGGGCGTTCTTTCACGCGATCTCGTCACGCGTGCTATGAGTTTTGAGTTGGCGCTCATCGCTGCGTTCGCGCCGTTCTACAATGAGGAGTTGTATTCTCAAAATCAAAAATGGACGAAATGATTGCTCAAATGAATGAAGAACCCGGATCGCCACTTCACAAGACCGCCGGCTGGATCGAGGTGATTGCCGGCTCGATGTTTTCAGGTAAGTCGGAAGAACTCATACGTCGTTTGCGGCGCGCCAAGATCGCGCGGCAGAAGGTACAGGTATTCAAACCAGAAATCGATTCGCGGTTTTCAAACGATCATATTGTTTCGCATTCCGAGATACGCCATGAGTCTTCAAATATCACTTCGGTGAAGGACCTACTCGCAAAACTCGAACCTGATACTGAAGTGGTCGGCATCGACGAGGGCCAATTCTTTGATAATGAATTGGTAGCGGTTGCCAATGAATTGGCGCGGCGCGGGATTAGAGTGATTATCGCGGGTCTCGATCAGGACTACACCGGCAAGCCCTGGGAACCGATGCCGCAGTTACTCGCAGTTGCTGAGTACATAACCAAGACCCACGCTATTTGTATGAAGTGTGGCCAACCTGCGAACTACTCCCAACGAACTTTCGAATCGGAAGAACGCGTCGCGGTCGGGGCGGGCGGCATGTATGAAGCGCGCTGTCGAAACTGCTTCGTTCCGCATGCCGACGCGCCGACTGTACACACCGAATAACAACTGAAATTAAGTGAAGTTAGAAATGGAAAGCGGCGAGGCGCAATGTCGTGGGAAACATTTAGCGCTTCGCCGCTTTCTAACTCTGCCTGCCAGCGTGGGGTGGGATGAGTTGCAGGTATAGCTAGCAGAGTTTTCAGTCATTCATGCCCGTAACAGCTCTGCTGAATGACTGTTCAAACTGTTATGAGATCTGACTCGAAAACGTTTCACCAAAAGAAGAGTGCTGAAGTACTGAGTACTGAGTACTGAGTTCCGGGCAAGGCAGTTCAGCAGACTTATCCGGCAGTCGCAGGAGAGATGGCATTAACGAGTAATGCGCACAGGGAAGGTTCCGGCATTTGCCGTTTCACCAGCTTCCGAAACGCTGCTCAATCGAATGCGATAGTCACCGGGTTGGAGATCCCCGGCCGGCATCTCCAGTGCCACAGTCCGACCGTTTGGCGTCACACTGGCTGATATCCGATCCCAGACCTTCAAGGATTTTCCTTCGCTGATCAATTCTGCTTTGTAGTTTGTCGACGGGTTGTCACCTACCCCAAGTTGAAAGCGTACTAAGTCGTGGTCTTTTGGAATTGAAACTCGCTTAATGTCGCCATCGCCACGCGTGATGCCGGAGCTAAGAGGAATGGCAAAGGCCGGTCCGCCTGAGGTTGACGAACGCGAGCTGCGGAAGGCCAGGAAAGAGAGAGTCAACACTGCCGCCAACAGGACTGCGGTAGCCGCAAATGCCAGGACGCGATTCTCCGGAAGGAAGAACGATTGATACCACTTCCTGCCGTGGTCAACAGCCGGCGCAGAAGAAGCAGCGGGAACTGGTGTTGCGGCTTCAGTGAGATAGGTTTTGAAGGCTTTTGAAAACCGAAGTTTTTCCCGACGCTCATCGGTGGTCATGAAATTGGATTGAAAAGCTTCCAGTTCCGCATTTGAGAGCTTTTCGGCCAAATACTCATCAACTAAATCGTCTTCACCAATCAAAATCTCCTGATAAAAGTCTCCATCACGAAGCATTTGCTCTTCAATGGCTGCCAGTTCTGCTGCTGGAGTCAGGCCGAGCAAATACCTGCGGATCGTTATGTTTTCTTTGGTTTCTGTATTCAAGAATGCTTTTGCGACTTCTTGCGAAGCGCCCCCTTACACTGAATGATATTTCCACTCAGACTATTTCGGGCTCGCGGTGGTTGAGGCAGTCTCGCACACAGACTTCCACACCCGCTCTAAGGCGATAAGCTCTGATTCTCAAGGCATTAGCGGCGATCCCCAGGCGCTCGGCCAAGTCTTTTCGGTGATTAATCTTTGCTCGTTTATCTTCCTGGTAATACTCAATTAGGAGTGACTGATTGTTGGTCGTCAGCTCTGCTATGCATTTATCGAGACATTCCAATTCGAGGTTGGGCGGCGCCTCGTCGTCAATGGCTAGATCTATGGGAAGGTCGGGAACTGGTTTTCGTCTGATGTACTCAAGATGGACTTTGTTTGCGACGCCATAAAAGTAGCGAATCTTGTCGCCAGCGAACTCCTTCTCAATTTCGGGCAATTTCTTGATGACGCGGTTGATAGTCTCGTCGGCGAGATCTTCCGGTTCATAGCAACCGCGGCAGGTGAAAAGCTTGATCAATCGGCGGCGGATGGCTTCGTATTGTTGGCCCGCTACCTCACGGTCAGAATCCAGCCATGCCAGCAGTGCATCAAAAGATTCCCGAGTCAAAACCCAGTTCTTCTTCATGGGGGTTACAAAATATTAGGAGGAATTTAGTCGTGCTACTACCAACAGGATCTAAGCGCGACCGCATTGTACCTAAATAATCTGCCCCCGTCTTTGCCGGAATGCAAAGAATGTTGCTAGGAGTAAAGCGACGATGCCGGCGCCGATTACGACGTTGCGAGCGCCGACGCTGGTCCACGAATCCCGCGACTGTACCGGCTCCCGAAACTGTCCCTGAATGACGAATCCTGACCAGAAGTATGGCGCTTTCCAGTGCTGCTGCCGGCGCATGGCTAGCTGTGCCTCACGCAGCGCAGCCGCGGGTGACATCTGTTTTCGGAACATCGCCTCATAGAAATGTTTCATCAATTCCGCGGTCGCCTCGTCGTCAACTTTCCAGAGCGAGGCCACCACACCTGATGCCCCTGCGTACATGAACCCACGAGTGAGTCCGATCAGTCCTTCTCCCTTCACGTCTTTGCCGAGAGCTCCGCTGCACGCACTAAGAACAACCAGATCGACCGGCAGCTCAAGATTGTAGATGTCGTGCAGTCGCAAGAATCCGTTCTGGGGTCGGCCTAAATGGTCCACCATCGACAACACTATTCCTGAGAACTCCGGGTTCTGATCGTCGAGCACGCCGTGAGTTGCGAAATGAACGAACCGATACTGTCCCAGATTCGCCCTCATGACCGTGGCGCGACTGGCATCGAAATTAACTGCTTTCAATCCGGAGTCTGGCGGCACGACCGTCATGATTGCCTCGGCTTCATCACGCGATGCCTGCAGGCGCGGAATTTGTGCCGCATCGATTGAGACGCTGCCGTTTCTCTGCTGGTTCTCCGCAGCGGCCTGCAAGCCCTGAGGAGAACCGGACCCTGATTTAACGCGAGGATCGTCCGCGTCGAACACCGGATCGGCAAAGACGGCGATAGTCTTTGAAGATGAGCGATGCCGTGGCTGTTGTCGCAATACGACTGCGAGAGTTGAAGCAGAGGGTTCATTGACGATTACATGATTCGCCACGAGGGGCACGGGCTCACTGCCTGGCAACTGTTCCAGTGGCGAGAGCAGCGCCTGGAATGGCACATATTGCAGCGCTCCATCGGGAACGATTATGAGGCGCTTGCTGTGTAGTTCGCCCGCCACTGAATCCAAAAGCAGATGAGATAAGGAAGCCGTTGCCTCCGCGAGATCGGCATTCCGTTTCCTAGCCTCGCTTTCAGTGGCAGTAAGCAGCTTGTATAAGCGCTCGGCCGCCTCCTCAATCTTTTTCCGCCCAGCTAACTCGAAACTCGATATGCTCGTTCGGGTGACTGACCAAACGTAGCTCTTCTCTTCGCCAAGCACGTATTCGAGTAGTACCGATTCATCATCGAGAACCTGCTGTTGAATCTCGTGCAGCTTCAATGGCTGTGGCTGCGTAAGCGCGGCGTACCGGGGACTTGTTTTCTTGAGCTGCACCTGCACGTCGTCATACTCGGCGCTGAGCTGGCTGATCTCCCTGCTAACGTTTTCTGCCTCAGCCGTATTCCTGGCTGAGATCAGTTGCACGCGTCTTTCGGCTTTGGCATTGAGTGCTTGTTGTAACGACCGTTCTCGTTCGAGCAGAGTGCTGTCAGCCCCTTCACGAATATTCATCCGGGCTTCTTTCAACAACTCGAGCAGCGAACGCGCCCGCGCGCGTTCACTTACTTCAAACGCTATAGTTGCAAAACCATCAGCGGGCCGCTGCTGATGCAGCCGCATCAGAATGTCGATATAAAGTTCGTACTGCTCACGCACGGAAGCAAAATAAGAAGCGCGCAGATCCTGGCTGCCGACATCGGTCCGCAACGATTCAACGATGTCCAATGCAGTTTCTGTCTCGGAGCGAGCGAGATCCAGATTGCCGCGACCACGTTCGAGACGAGCGATGTGGAACAAACTTGCCGACACGGTAAAGGGATCTTCGGCAACATAACTAAGCCGCTCTGCAGTCCAATAGCTTTCGAGAGCTTTCTCGTCCTGACCCAGCCTTTCATAAACGCGACCCATTAGATTGAGTGTCGTCGCCTCACCCCGCAGATCGTTTTGAGCCTGATAATAGTCACGGGCGATTCGATAACTCGACATGGCTTTGGCGCTATCACCCGCAGAATCGAATACTCTTCCGATCTCCTTGGTCTCAACCATCTCCATACGCTTGTCCGACACTGACTTGAATATAGCGAGTGCTTGTTGGTGGCTCTCCAATGCTTTGTCGTTCTGGCCCATATCGTGATAGACGCGACCCATGTCTCCCAACGTGCTGGCTTCGCCATTTGGATAACGAGCTGATCTGAAGAGCGGCAACGCGCGGTCGTAGTAGGAAAGCGAACGAGTGTTGTTCCCCAACCGGTGATAAAGGTAAGCGATGCCATTGAGAGTCCGCGCTTCTTCAATCGGATCTCCCACCTGCTGAATGAACAACATGGCGCTGCCGAAATGATCGAGTGCTTTCTGGCTTTGTCCGGTGCGTGAATAGAGCTTGCCCAGCGCGGACAGTGCCAACGCCTGGCCGCGCGGATTCCCCAGATCACGCCAGAAGGTCAGAGCCTCGGTGTAGGCGTTGACGGCTTCGCGGACCTGGCCCAAATCAGAATGTGTATAACCGGCATTCAGCAGCACTGACGCCTGGCCGTCGCGGTCTCCACGCTCGCGCCAGATCTTCAGCGCCTGCTCGTAAGACACAAGGGATTGAGACAGCTCACCCAGACCATAAGCAACCTCGCCGAGATTACTCAAAGCCTGCGCTTCGCCACGTGAATAGTAGTTGCTCCGACTCAATTTCAATGCTTCGGAACAATGGTCCTTTGCCTTTTGAGTCTCGCCTAAGACGATGAAAACGAAACCTAGTTTGTTGAGCGTGTCAGCTAACAGCTTGTTATCCGCGAGTCTTCGGCCAATGGTGCGCGCTTTCTCGTAAGCAGCAAGTGCCAATCGATATTCGCCGATCGGATGAAAGACATCTCCGATCCGCTCATGTGTGCGAGCTTCGTTGCGCTGGTCCTCGCTGGCTATCCAATGAGTTAACGATAATTGAAGCTTTTCCACCGCGGCACGGCTTGATTCGGCTTTCCAATCTTTCAAGAGTGTTTCTGCTTCGGCGGCGGCCTGTTCGGCACGAAATCGTTGATGGTCCTTTTCATGGGCCTGATGAATCTGGTCCACATGCAATTCGTAGGTTCCACTCTGCGGCGTCCCACCCACCGTTTTGAACTGTATGTGAAACTGGCCGGGCGTTTCAGATATGAAGGAGATGGGCGAGTGATCGTCGACACGGCAATCACGTTCGTGGAGCTTTTGTTGATTTGAGTCGAACAGAGAGACTCGCAAGGTCAACTCTGCATAGCAAGTAAGTTGTAGTGCTTGACCGGCCCCTAGAGTTACGAGGTAGGTATGAGTTTCGGCTTCAGAAATTCGGCGGGATGTGGATCTGCCAAGCGGTAGATCGACGGGGTGGGGATCGACTGTTTCGCCTTTAGCTGAGACGAGGGTAGTGATCGAAAACGATTCCGGCTGCGCCCGATTAGCGTGGAGGGTTCCGACAAGGAGGACCGCAACAGCCAGTCGGGCGAGCCAGTGGGTTAAGCGCTTATGCTCCAGCATCCTGCATAGCTTAGTCTGTCCTCTGCCCAGGAGCTTGATAATTATCGTTTCATCTTTGCCGCAATGGCAGGCATTTCGTTTGTTCCCGCTCCTACGACACTGATGTCCAGCCCGGCAACGGTCGTTTCGATTGTCTGTTGGACCCTATCGCCATCGATTTCAACCGCGGGCTCGAAACTACAGTCGCAAGGATAAAATCCAGTCGGAGCATTCCTCATACTTCCGAGCAATCGTCCAATGTTCTTGTTCTCGGCCCCGTTCTTATTCTCGGCGCCATTCTTATTCTCAGCCCCATTTTTGTTTTCGGCCCCGTTGCGATGATCAGGTGACAAGAGAGCCACACTCGTTGCTCCCAACATATGCAAGGCCGCTTCCTCCTGATCGAAGGTCCGCAATTCACTGCCAGGTTTTCCGGGGCGGGGCTGCCGTTTGGTGGCGTCGAGGTAACGACGAAGGAAGTTGACCCAGCCAGACTCTTGCCCGAACTCAAGTCCAGCGTATTTGTCCAATTCAGCGGCATCCTTGGCCCACGGAAAATAGATTGATAGGCCGTGTGAATACTGCACGGTTAAGCCACTGTAACAGGATCTCAAAACAAAGCCGTCCGTGTCCTGAAAACCCTCATCGGCTTCATTGGCGGCGCTGCCTTCTGCCGCACTGCCGCGTATCGCGTTCATAACGTTTTGGCAGGCCCGCGCAATCTCAGGTTTATCCGGGGCTAACTCCTGGCAATGACCTTTGAGCAAACTACAGAAGTCATAAAGGTCGGTGTACTCCTCGTGCTTATAAGGCTGCGCTTCCCAGTGGGCGAGCACCAGCGCGTTCCGTACTTTGCTGTCAGTGCTCGTCTTGCCTTCATCTACATTCGCTCGGGTGCCAGATGGAAGGCAGGCCAGCAGAGCCGTGGTCAAAGTCTGAACGGCATTAGATAAGGTTTTCGCTTGGGAAAGATCGCATGCTGCCTGGTCCACCGACGTACCGGAAGCCTGATAGTCGGTGTAATAGCCGATGTACCTGCCGACGATACTCGTCGCCAACTTCTTCAAATCTTGCTCGCCTGTGCCGTTGCTCGAAACGTCGGTACGATCGAACTCTTCCAGCACTGCTTTGTACGGCCAACCTGCGAGTGGCTCGAAGCCTTCCGCCCCAACCATGATTTTCGCGTTCTCTCTGACAGCGTACGCGACTTCACTCATGCTCATCAGGCACGAGTCCATACCGAGGAGATCGAGTTTGTCGGTCTCCGTGTTATCTCTGAGAAAGACGGAGATCTCCTTCATGAGATCACCGAGCAAGGGCACGCTCAGGCTCTGATTACCATTCGCTTGTTCCTTGGGAAGAAAATCACCGATACCGCTACCATGTCCTGAGAGAATCAGCGCGTAGCGATCACTCGAAAACTCTTCGATGCTCTCTTCGATGAATCTGCGGATGAAGTCTGAGTAGGTGTCCGGCTTCGGCTCCCCTTGGTCCTTCTGTGCTTTTTTGCCGACCCAGGCGTTCTTCTTTTGCGCGAGTTTCTTAAGCCGTTTCTGTTTCTGTTCGCCAATCAAAAACTCGACCAGTTTGCCTTGACCCATTCCTTTCTCGATTGGGATGCTGGTGCCCTCATGAATACCCGAATCGAGATGGGCAATTATCTTTACCTTGGCCGGGTCCACATCGGCTTTGGACATCTCGGTCAGCGCATAAACACATTCCTCACTCAGATTGTTATCGCCGGCGAGAAAGATCATCACCAGCCATTTAAACTTTTCTGCCATCGCAAGCTACCTCCTTCAAGGGACAGTTAGTCCCGGGGGAAATTAAGGTGGAAATTCAAGGCATGCAACCCCGAAAGGAAAAACTGCCTGCAAGCGAATGACCCTCAAACTAACCCTGTCCTGTAATTAACCGTTGCGAGGTGATAGCGAGGCTGGGACGTGATTTCTGCTGCAAACGTCGGCAGGCCTCCTCTGAGGAAAAGGGAAGTCGATGGGCACTGAGCACGTCAACCTGAAACTGTGCAGACACTATTCCGACTGGGAAACGTTGTCAATACGACTTTTGCCACTTCAAAACGGTGCCGCGCGCGAAGAAACCACACCATCGTAAGCCAACAAGAGAATGATCCAGCTCCTGGTAAATCTGGGTTTACCAAGGCGACGCTCCTGACTGGAGATCTAACGGCCCTCGATGCGAAACCATTTGTTAAGACTCGTTCAATAGCAAATGCGGGTTGCTGCCAAAACGTTTCTCGGGTCTCTGAGGCGAACCAGTGAAGTGCGCAGGCTTATCGACGCTTTCAACTTTTTCCGTTCTCTCGATTGTGAACCTTCTCGAATCCAAAGCACCGCCTAGTCGGAGCACTCCAAAAGGCTCTGCCGATTCCAGAAGTTTACGAATCCTCAAACAATGTCCCTACCGGGCTTTTTCGTTGACATAACATCGGTCAACATTTAGTCTGCGCGCGTCGTTTGAATCGAGCCCCGGGACTGCGACCCTGCCTCCTGAAAAGCCGAAAGCTTCAAGCAGAAATGGTTTTGGCTTTGAGCACTTACCACTCCTACTAAAGGACAATCATCGCTAGCGTGACCCGACATTTGATTAAAAACTTCAAAGGGGACTACGCCTCTCTTCTTCCGCACCTTCAATTGAAAATCTTTCTGACGCCCGGTTGGAGGGCCAGACTCGGCCGATGAAGAAAGATTGGGAATTAACACCTGAGAGTTTTGGGCGCTTGCTCGACTGGCTGGATTCTGATCGCCAAAAGGCGGGAGAGAAGTATCAAAAGATTCGATTGCGCTTGATCAAGATCTTCGCCTCTCACGGTTGTTCCAACCCGGAAGATCTCGCTGATAGAACCTTCAACACAGTAACGTCGAAGATCGACTGGTTAGTAGAGAACTACATTGGCGACCCGATTCTCTACTTCTGCGGGGTTGCGCGTAATATCATCAAAGAGGATTTGCGGGAACGCACAAGAACAACTGAGTTTTCCGAGTCAAAGATGCGCCAGGATGATAATGATGAGGAGCAAGTCTACGACTGTCTTGATCGGTGCCTGGCAACCCTGTCTGAGAAGAACCTAAGGCTCGTTCGGGAATACTATCAGGAGAAGGGACACGAGAAAATTACACATAGGCGAAGGATGGCTGACGAATTGGATATCACTATGCGAGCGTTGAGATTACGTGTGTATCACCTGCGTTTGCAATTGCGCGAGTGCATCGAAAAGTGTCTTGAGCAGGGTTCTTTTCGTTGAAACGCCTCGCGATTCCGACTCATAGAGGTTAAGGATGGACGTGGGAGACGGGAGTAACAGGTTAATGCCTCTCAGTGACAATGATTCTGAGATAATCAGGCGATATCTGTTGGGAAAACTAACAGAAAGCGATCTGGTTACAACGGAGCAGCGCCTGCTCACCGAAGATGATTTCTTTGAGGAATTCGAGCTAACTAAGGACGACTTGGTTGAAGAATATTTCGCCAAACAACTGAATCAGGACGAGAGTCGTTGGCTCGAGCAGAATTTGCTCGCGTCACCTGAAGGAAAACGATTAACCGAGATAGCAAAATCGATCGATCGCTATGTTGCGAGGCATCCGCTTGCGCCTCTAAAAAAAACTTCCTGGTTTGAGGGAGTAGGTGAATTGTGGAATTCCCGTCCTGTCCTGTTGCGCGTTGCCGCGGGGCTAGCGGTTGTCGTCATTGTGGCGGGGATATTTTGGTCTTCACGAGCACCTTCACCTCAGATTTTCGCCACGCTTACTCTCGTTAGCACTTCAAGCACACGTTCGGGCGGCGATGAAACTCAAAAGATAAGGCTGGACGGAAAGGGTCTGAGACTCGTTTTGAAGTTTCCCGTCGCAGTGAATCCGCCGGTCCGATATCGTGTTGAGCTGATGAATGGGAATGGTGACAAGAGAACATTCGAGGGAGTAGGAAATCAGGCCGACTCAGTCCAACTCGAAATACCTGCTGGAGAACTCACGCGCGGTCTTCATGCCGCCACGTTGTCCACGATCAAAGCTGACGGAACGTTAGATCGAATTCCTGGCGCCTTCCACTTCACGGTTGAGTAGTCTTCGCACTGACCCGTCGCGAACGCCGCCTCCAATACCACCAAACAGCAATTGCGATAAACCCGCCACAGGCGACGACTGAATAAATAGAGGCCTTAGTGGCCCAGCTACGTCGAGCATTGACGCTGATTACTTGCCGGTAGTCACCTTGCAGCGTAAAGCCGGCCCAATAATACGGCGATCGCCATTGTGGTTCCTGGCGAATACTGTTCTGCGCTTCACGCAAAGCTGCCGAAGGAGTCAGGTTCCTCTCCAACATGTTCGTATAGAACCGTTTCATTAACTCCGCAGTCGCCTCGTCATCTACCTTCCACAAACTCGCGACTACACTGGAGGCGCCGGCGTACATGAAACCGCGAGTGAGTCCAAGCAAACCTTCGCCGCGTACGTCTTTTCCGAGTGCGGTTTGGCAAGCGCTCAATACGACCAGACTCACAGGCGCTCGCAGCTCATAAATCTCACGCAGGCCGACAAAACCGTCCTGCTCCTGGCCTTGTTGATTAACGGTCGAAAGCACGAGGCCGGAATTCTCAGGATTTGTGGGATCAAGGAAGCCGTGGGTGGCGAAGTGAAGCATCGCATACTGACTCAGGTCGGTGGCTAGAAGATTTGTTCGGCTGGCGGCAAATTCAGTGGCTACGAGGCTGTTTCCCCCAGCGATTTCTCTCAGCGTCGCGAGTTCTCGCGCGGCAAACAATAACGGTTGCAGTAATGAAGGATCGAAACGATTGTCCTTCAGATTGATATTCCGCAAAGCGGATCGCAATCTCATACTTGAAGGATCCTGAATGGCCGCTATCTGTTCCCCTCCGGCTCCGGCTCTTGCTGCTGCATAGTTCGCCGAGAACACCGGATTACCAAAGGCGGCAAGTAAATTCGTCGTCGGTGACCGATGTCTAGCCTCTTGTTTTAGCTGCCCGAGTATTGAGGCCGATGGTGCGTTTACGATCTCATGCCTCACCACCAGCGGTTCGTCTGTGCCAGCATCCACCAGGATTTGAAAAGGGATGTAGTTGAGCACGCCATCCGCCACTACAAGAATTCGTCGCCGATGCAATTCAGTGGTGAGAGGTGAAAGAATTATCTGGCTAAGTTGTCGTGCCGCGTCGTCGATTTGGTGAGCAGTGTTGCTTCCGGGTGTGGAAGATATCAGCTTGTAAACTTTTTCTGCGCTTTCGACGATCTGATCCTCACCTGCGATCTCATAGCTCTTGATACTCTCACGCGTTACAGCCCAGACGTAACTCTTTTCCGGTCCGAGGCTATACTCCAGCAACACTGTTTCGTCATCGGCGATGACCTGCTCCTGAATCTGGCTTATATTCCAACCTCTCGGTCGAACCAACTGCTCATACAAAGGAAAGCGCGCGCGGATAATATCGACGATTTGCGAATACTGTGCCTCCAATTCACGGTGTTTGGTTTCGAGCGCTTCGAGTTCTTCCTTCCGATACTTCGTGCCGAGTAGCGCAACTCGTGAGTTCTCGTTCACAAACAATGATTGACGAAGCACACGCTCTTGTTGCGCGAGCGAATCTTCCAGGCCCGGAACCTGATTAATTGCAGTTTCGCGCAACAGCTCGGAGAGCGAGCGAGCTCGTCCAAGTTCGCTGGTTTCAAAAGCCAGCACTGCCAGATCCTGACGTTGAGTTCGCTTGTGCTTGCGCATCAGGCAATCAATGAAGCTTTCGTATCGTTCGTGAACCGACGCCGAAAAAGCTGCCGTCAGATCGCTGCTGGTCGAATTTCGACGCAATTGCTCGGTCACATCGATCGCCTGTCGCAGATGTTCCTCGGCTTCATCGAGTCGGTCTTGCTTCAACCTCAGACTTCCCAATTTGTGGAGTGTGGCCGATTGGTTGATCTGGTCGTCAAGCGAACGAAAACTCTCGAGTGAAGCCTGATAATACTCATCTGCCTTCTTGTAATTGCCCAGCAACTCATAAACTTGGCCCATGAGCGCGCGAGTCCGCGGCGGTTCGATCGCGTTCCCTGCTTTTGCATAAGCCGCTCGGGCAGACTCAAAGTGTTTGAGTGCGGCTACTCCATCGTGTAGTGAATAGTAGGTTCGGCCGAGGAAGTCGTCGCATAACGCAATAATAGTGGGTTCCTTAATTCTTTCGGCATCGGCACGTGCGCTTTGCAGTGTCATCACGGCATTCTGGTATTCGCCAATAAAGTACTGACTTTTTCCGATGCCCCAGCCGGCGTAGATTACTGAGCGCTCGTCCCCGGAGAGCCGAAAGTGCTCGCGAGCTTCCTGGTATTTGGTGAGTCCGATGTCAGGCAACCCGCTTTCGATAAACGATTCGGCTAATCCGGCGGCGCTCTGTCCCATTAAGAAAGGCTCTGCTTCGTTATCGACTAGCCTCTGCGCCTCAATGTAATGAGATAGGGCGGCTTGCCACGCGCCCCTCCAGTATTCAAGAAACCCAAGATTATTAAGCGTCTCCGCTTCCTTGTAGGAGACATTCAGCTCTCGCCAGAGGGTCAAAGACATCTCAAGACTTTGTTGAGATTTCTCCAACAGATTCAACACCATTTGATACTCGCCGATAGCGAGGTGTGCTTCCGCGATGCCGAACTTGTTGCGAAGCGAAGTCCAAAGATCGAGAGCCTGTTGCGCGCTTGAAAGGGCCAGGGCATGGTCGCTGTAGTTCTGGCACTCGCTGATCCGCAGCAGGGCCTCAGCCTTTCCTGCTATATATTTGTGCTGGTCGCTTAATGAGATGGCGCGTGAGAGGTGCTCAGTCGAATCGTCGCACTTGCTTTGATACGAGTACGCCTTGCCCATACCGTTGAGTGCATCGACTTGTGTTTCGAGGTGAGCGGCACTCTCGAGCAATTTCAGGGAGCCTCGGTAGTTCACGATGGCATTGTCCAACTCGTTCAGTTGCACCTGGAAACGGGCGGCTCGATTGAGGGCACGAGCCGCCGCTACCAGTTGACCGCTGTCGCGCAGACTTTGAACAGACGCAAGGACCGATGCCAGCGCCTGACGCCTCGCAGCAACGGAGGTCGTTCTAAAATCTGCCTCGTCTTGACCGGAACTGTTACTTTGCCCGTGGGGCCCTCCGCCCGGCCCACCCAGCAACAACAAGATCAAGATCAAGACGAGCCGGAGACAATGCTTAGACATCAGTCTTCTTCAGGCCCCTGTGACTTTTCTAAGTTCTCAGGAATGTGGCTAGGTTGGAAAACCCTTCTCATTTCAGGATTCACCACGACGAACTCACGGGGGAAATTCTTGATGGTTCCAACGCCGCCGCCGCCAAGCGGTGGACCACCCTTTCGTAAGGCGTCGCCAGAGCTTACAGAACTGTCAAAACTGAGTGGCGGTCCTGGCTTTTTATCATCTAGGGATCCTCCGGGCTTGCGCAATTCATCGAGTGTTCGTTCCCAGGCGATTGGTCCTAGTGGCGGACCTGATTTGCGATCGTCAAGACTGCTGCCAGCCTTTCTGTCATCTGCGCCGACTTCGTCACCAAGCGGGGGACCAGACTTGCGATCATCAAGTGCGCTACCGGGTTTCCGATCGTCAAGTTCGCCGGCATCCCAGCCGCCGGCTGCTTTCCGGTACTTCTCGAGAGTTTCTTCGTCTATCTCGCCATCCTCAACCTCGCGCGCCTTGCGTTTGGTTTCCTTGAAATACAACTCGAGAAAACTCAACCATGAATCGCCCCGCAAATTTGTAGTGAAATCGTAGTTGCTGTACCGCCTGAGAATACTGCGTGGCGCCATCTCTTTCGGTTCGGCCCAGGGGAAATATATGGATAGTCCGCGAGCATACTGATACATCGGTCCAAAATGCGTTGCATAAACAATTGGTCGTTCAAATTGTTTAGCCAGAACTTCGGCTTCCTTTGCTGCCACCCGCGCCTTCTTCGCTTCCACGCTCTCAACAGTCTCGGACGTCGCCTTTGTTCCCTCCTCACTTTTGGGCTCTTCCGGTTCTGTATAAGGCTCGAGTGCTTTCATGACTTTTTCGCAGGCATCGTGGATGTTTTTGACGATCGCTGAAGGTCTTTCTGCAGCCTCAAGATCACCCTGACAACGGTTGCGCAAGCGAAGGCAGAAGTCGTAGAGGTCGGTGTAGTTTTCGTCGTAGAAGCTTTGCGACTGAAGGTGGGCCAGGAGAATGAGTTCCTTCACGCGCTCCATTTCTTCGTAGTCTTTAAGTCCCGCCCGGAGTGCCCATGTAAGTAGTTGAACCGGTTCGTCGAGGACAGCTTTAGTGGTGTTCAAATTGGTCAGGCAAAGGTCGGCCGATAATCCGGCGAACATAAAATCTGTTCCGTTGTACATGCTGAGGAAGTGAAGTTTCCTCAGGAGCTTCCTGATGGCAGGTTCCTGCATCTTTCGCTCAGGGATCCTACTCACGAAGCTAAAGATCTTCTTCAGTAACTGGCGATACGGCCAACTGCCAACATAGGCGTAGCCTTGTGTGCTCATCAAGTAGTTTGCCGAGCCCTGAAGTTGGTAGGCAACTTCAATCGAGCTCATTGAGCAACTATGCATGCTGACCAAGTCAAAAGTGCCCTCCTCTTTCCTGACATTGGTTCCAAAGTCGTTCAATATCGCACCTAGTTTGACGAGTGAAATTGCGGTTTCGGGATAAACATCGGGCAAGAAAGCATCGTTGGCGACGATCATTCCGTGGCCGACAAGAAAGAGTATGTAGTGCCGGGCCTTGAAATAGTGGCGTCCGAACTCCAGAAAGGTATGAAGTCCCTCCTCGGAACTCATCCGATCCAATCGCCTGTTGCCCTTCCAAGTTGCCGGCAGGGCTCGCTCCAGATCGACCTCGATGCTGTCAGCCGTAAGATTACGAACATAAGGATCGGCTCCGTCCCCTATCTTTGTGCCGAACGTTTTCTTGCAGTCCTCGTTTACCGCGAAAATCTTGGTGCACGCGCCGACCGCATTTGGATCGTAACGAACGAGGACAGTCGTGTTCTTCTGATATCCGGCGTCTTTGATCGACTTAAGCTGTGAAACCATGCTCGGCGAAACAGTGGAGTCGCCGGCAAAGAAAATCATCACGGTCAATTCGCGGTGTGCGGGACTGTCGTTCGGTTCGCGCCCGCCGCGCCTGGAATTTTCACGAACTCGACCTTCGGCGTTACCGGATTCTCGGTCAGCGTTCTCTCTGGTGGAATCGCTGTTGGATAGTTCGATTTCCATGTCGGGGTTCTCCTCTGATTTGTTTGAAAGGTGTGAACTAAGACTTCCGGCGCACCTTTTTGAATCACCTTTGAACCGCCTGTCTGACATTCACAGCCAGTTAAGCGGCAGTCATGTCTTTAATGGGCTCATCAGTCGAAGTGTTTCGCGTGAAAGAAAGGTCGTGTGAGTCTGCCATTTATCCGCAACGGCGTGCTGGGCGTCGCAGCGACAGGACTTTCTCTTGCCTTTGATAGCGGAGCGTCAGGTAAAGCTTCCCGAGATTGGTCTGGGACCGGAAGTCTGAGCTGGCTTCGGCGGACGCAGGCACGAGCAAGCAACTGCATTAGGCACTCGACTCTTCAAGAAGACGAGGAGATCGCAATCGAGGTGTGACGAAGTGGGGCCCCCTCATCTTGCAGAGTGAAATCAAATGGTGAAACACGCTGTGGCGTTCTCAAAGACGCTCAGTGCACGAGTTTGGTTGAGTAAAGAATTCCGTACATGGCGTCCTGATGCCGCGGGAAATCTTTTCCGCTAGTTGCCAGCATCAGATTTATCATCTGCACCTGTCCGGCGTACTTGCGATAGGCGAGCCACTGCAGACGACGATGCCCGTCGGGTTTTTCCGGATTTGATTCGCGAAACTGTACGCCCTTCAAGCCGTCAATCTCCATCCACTTCAGCTCGTCTACTTCGCCGTTTTTGGCTCGCGTCTTGGCGCCGTCATAATAGGCATTCAGACTTACTTCAGTTGGAAAGCTCTCGTCCATCGTCGAGATGTTGACGATCAGCGACGCGGCATCGAAGGAACCGGGCGAGCGCCAGACCAACGTCTTCGACTCGGTACTCGTTTCTTTCCATTTCGGCGGGACGGTCCAGGACATTCCCTGCTGGTCCCACTTGATCTCTTGTCCGCCTGCCAGCGCCGCAGTTTGTGCAGCCGTCGGTTGTCCGTGTTCTACAGCAGCGCCGCCAGTTTCCGATCCTGAGGCTGACGATGAAGATGATTTATTCGAATTGTCGGTCTTGCTTGCCTTTTTGAGAGCGTTGGTAATATTGCAGAGCGACAAGGCAAGGCCGAGCAGCATCAGCAGCGGAATCTGTTTCATTGGTTGACTCTGTGGAGGGAACTGAAAGAGCAGTCCGCTTCTACTGGAAAAGGCCGATCCAAGTCAATGCAAATTCTGCAGAGCCGCCTAATGACCAGCGTGTCCCTTCCGAGGTGTGGAGGAGATGTGAAGATTGGCCCACAGGGTAGTGATGCAGTTTGGGGTCTGTAAATGAATCCGCCGTAAAAGTCATGAAGTCAGTACCACCTCGCGGTAGCGGGTGGGGGCGCATCAACGCGTTCTTCTGGATTTTATGCTCGAGTCAACACAACACCCCACCCGCTACCGGGAGGTGGTACTGACCTCATGACACTCGATCGAATCGCGAACGGGCAAACTGCATCACTTCCGGCCCACACTGCCGCGTTTGAGCCTAAGTGACGCCGTGGTATTCTCTGTCATCCCTCTTAAACCCCCTTTCGCATCACAGGAGCGCCTTGAGCGCACTTTTCTGGAGAACGTCTATGAAGAATCCATCTTCCAAGGTATTGGTGTTGGTCTGCTTGTTATCAGCCATTGGTGTTCTGGCGAGTGCTTGTCAAACGACCACAAATACAAATACGAATACAAACTCAAATCTTAGTTCCAACGTGAATGCGAGTCCGGCGGCAAACGCAAACGTTTCGCCCGGCGCAATTGCGAGCATCGCGGCGCGCGAACCCGAGCAATACCGGGCGACAGTAGTACTCAGCGCTGAAACCGAAGGCGGTGATAAGACCATCGGGATTCCACAACTGTCGGCTGAAGTTGCACGCAATGGCGCAGACCGACG
>JANNON010000084.1:0-7830 GCA_031399105.1 Blastocatellia bacterium
GTCCCCGCTTCTTTGCCACCACTGCCAATCGGAAGAACTTTGGAGTTTGAATAGCTCACTGTTGGAAGGCAGACGCAATCCCCCTTCCTGACAGTGAGACTTTCAGACTTGAGAGGGTGATGGGAAGTGCAGGGTTATGAAGAAGCGGGGACAGGGTCCGCCTTCCTGACTGTGAGACTTTCAGACTTGCTGGTTGATTTGGAGGTGCGAGCCTTCCTGGCGAATGGATCACTATCCTTTTAGATCACTACCGTTTTCGCGCTACCGGCAAGCTGCTGAGTGGAAAGACGCCAGGCCAATGCTCGCGGAACCTCGTTCGAACCAGATCCTCAACATCGTCAGCCGTTTCGCACGCTAAAGACTCCACGGCTATATCGCGCGCGATGTTCGAGTCAATCTGAGACAGCACCCGCCGAATGCGCGGCATCGACGAGGGCGTCATGCTTAAATCTGTCGCACCCAAACCAATAAGCAAAGTCGCATACGCTGGCGTTGATGCCATCTCGCCGCAGACTATTGCTCCAATATCACTCGAGCGAGCGACCTCCAAACTGCGGTTGATGCCATACAACACCGCCGGGTGCAAAGTTCGGAACCACTCGGCGACATCTTCATTGCCACGGTCCACCGCCAACGTGTATTGCACGAGGTCGTTCGTTCCAAGTTCGAAGAAATCAACCACTGCGGCAATGCTCTCCGCCACAATTACGGCCGAGGGCGTTTCGATCATCGCGCCCACGCGTACGTGACCGTGCGCGATGCCAGCACCCGCTAAGCTCTCTACCTCTTCATCAAGAATGCGGCGCGCCCGGCGCACGTCGGACACGTCGCCAACCATCGGGAGCACAATCTCGAGGTTGCCGGCGGTGGTTGCGCGAAGAATCGCCCGCATCTGGGTCCGCATCATCTCTTCGTTACGCAGACCGTAGCGAATCGCTCGCAAACCCAGCGCCGGATTGCGCTCGGGCTCTTTTGCCATGTCAAACTCTTTCTCGGCCCCAAGATCAAACAACCGCACTATCGCGCCATCACTGCCGGCCACCCTGGCAACCTCGGCATACGCCTGGCGCTGCTCGTCCTCAGAAACCAATACGCCCCGACGGGCCAACAAGAACTCTGAGCGGTATAGTCCAACGCCCTGCGCTTCGTACTTCCTGACGCCTGCGAACTCAGCGGGCAACTCCACGTTGGCCCGCAATCTGATCTCGACTCCATCCAAAGTTCTGAGTGGGCCAGCCTGCCGAGCTGGCTCAACTGCTTTAGTGCTGGTTCGGTGCGCAGTCTCTGATTGATAGCGTTCGAAGGTGGCGCGAGTGGGATTGAGAATGACTTCGTTGCGACTCGAATCAACGATAATCGCATCGCCCGTTCGCGCCCGACGATAAAAGTCGCGCAATCCCACCACTGCCGGAATTCCCAGGCCCCGGGCGATGATGGCCATGTGTGAAGTCCAACCTCCGCTGTCGGTGGCCACGGCGCGAGCGAAATCGAGATCGAGTTCAGCAACGGCCGACGGCAACAATTCCTGAGACACAATGACTGCGTCTTCAGAGAGGTTCCGATGGGCAGGCTGTTTCCCGCTCAGCGCGACAAGCAGACGCTGCACCACGTCCTCAATATCAGAACCGCGTTCGCGCAAATAGTCGTCTTTGATTTCGGAGTAGACGGATAGCAGACGGTCGCTAACGACCTTCAGTGCCCATTCGGCATTGGCCTGTTCAGTACGGATGGAGTTTTCGACATCGTTGATGAGTTTCTGATCTTCCAGCAACAGAAGATGGGCGTCGAAAATGTAAGCGTGGTCCTTGCCAAGCTCTCTTTCTGCGCGATCCTTAATCGCCTGGAGCTGACTACGCGACAACCGCACGGCTGCCTGAAATCGGTCTAGCTCAAGCTCGAGCTCTCCCGCGCCGATGTTTGCCCGGTAGACGTAACCGGTGTTCCCGTGCATCCGCAAGACGCGCCCGACGACGATGCCTTCGGAAACACCAACTCCCTTGCACCGAATTTCAAGACTTTCGCCCATCACGTTTTCAAATCCTGCTCAGACTCGCCGAATCCTTCGCAGAACAAGGCGTCAAGTGCAAGAATTGCTTCGTGTTCGTCTTCCCCCTCGGCAATCGCTCGTAGTTCCGTGCCCTGACTTGCGGCTAGCATCAACACACTAAGTATCGATTTCGCATCGGCCTTTGCGCTGCCATCCAAACGCTCCAAACTCAAACGACTTCGAAAGCCGGTGGCGACCCGCACGAGCCGCGCCGACGCTCTCGCATGCAAACCCAATCGGGCTCTTACCCTGAAAGTGCGTTCCACCATCAGGGCCCACTCACCTTTCCCGGCGGCGTCAGCAAATCGCCCGCGAGATAGATTCCCTGCCGGCCAAGATCGCAGACACGATGAGCGATCTCTGCAAGTGATTCGCTTCCAGACTGGGTCGACAGTTTGATGATCATTGGAAGGTTTACTCCGGTGACGACCTCGACCTTTCCTTCCTCGAGGAACATCGAGGCGATGTTGGTTGGTGTACCTCCGAACATGTCGGTTAGTAACAGCACGCCGGCGCCTTGTGACACCCGAGTTATTGCGCGTTGCACTTCGTCACGGGCGGCATCGACATCGTCGTGCCAACCAATCGAGACCGCGGTGATGTAGGAGATGGGGCCAATGATCATCTCGGCGGCAGCCAATAGTTCGCCGGCCAGGTGCCCGTGAGTGACAATCACGCCCGCCACTTTCTTTGCTTCGTTCGCCGTTAACGACTGTTGATTAATGCTCATTTCGCATCTCCTGCGCGGGCGCTGCGGTTTGCTTTCTTCACATCGCGATGACTGACGTGGGCGTTGAAGCCGGTGCGGCGAAGGTTTCGCGCCAGCGCGTTGGCGATCATTACTGAGCGATGGCGCCCGCCGGTGCAGCCGATACCAACCGTCACATAAGATTTTCCTTCACGCTTGTAAAGCGGCAGCAGGTAGTCAAGCAGCTCGCTAAAACGTTGCAGGGTCTCTTCAACCTCGGGCTGATTTCTCAAGAATTGAACTACTCGCCGATCGTGCCCGGAAAGATGTTTTAGGTCAGGAACAAAATGTGGGTTAGGCAGGTGACGAACGTCAAAGAGCAATTCGAGATCACCCGGATTTCCATACTTATGACCAAAGCTCAGCACTTGCACACGCATCGGCCCGCCTTTGCGATCTGGAGAGAAGCGCTGAAGTAACAAACTGCGTAGCGTGTGAACGGTGTGTTCAGAAGTATCAATGATCTGATCGGCGACTGCGCGAATACGTTTCATCGCCTTGCGTTCCGCACGGATCGCCTGCAAGAGTCCCTGGCCCTTTTCTGCTGGGTGGGGCCGTCTTGTTTCGCTGAACCGATGTTGCAGTACTTCGTCTGAAGCTTCCAGGAAAATTACGTGAATCCGCAGGCCGGTTTCGTTCAGCGCTTCGAGTTGCTGGCGAAATTCAGCCAGATAACCCCGCTCGCGAATGTTGATAACCAACGCCGCTCGACCAATTCCTTTTCCGTCACCATCGCCCGTCACCAACCTCGCAAAGGTCTGCAGCATGGTCAGCGGCAAGTTATCCACGCAAAAGTAATCCAGGTCTTCGAACGCGTTGGTGGCCGACGACATTCCTGAACCGCTCAAGCCCGTGATGATCACAATCTCGGGTGTCTCGCTTCTGGCAATGGTCTTCTGAGATTTTTTTTCGGCCATCAGAGGGACTGCGGCTCTGCCGCTTTCGATGCGGTAAGCCTATGGCTTACCGGAAACCGAGTATTGCTTGAGGTTACGCCTTGGAAGGCATGGAAGGCATAGCCTCGGAAAGCAGATAGAGGTTGCGGCAAGCCATAGGCTTACCGCAAGGAACACGGCAAAGCCACAAAACTCTCCGCAACGACTTTGCCAAACCCACCAGCATCTATTTGGGCGGAGCAGTTCTCAACAACACCGTTAGATCGATATGCACAATATCACCAACCCAATTAGGAATCGTCGCGTGCTTGTAGAGTATTCCATAGTCGCGCCGATTAATATTCAGGGTACCCGTGAAGCCACGCATCGTGGTCTTGTTTGTCTCATTCACAAAGCTGCCGTTGTCCAGAAACGGAATGACAATCTCTTTGGTAACTCCGTGCAGGGTGAAGTTCCCGGTCGCTTCAAAACCCTTTCCTTTTTTCACAATGCGTGTGCTCTGAAAAGTGATCTCAGGATACTTCTCCGCATCGAAAAAATCGGGCGTCCTTAGATGCTTGTCGCGCCCTTCGTTTCCGGTATCGATGCTGGCAGTCTTAATGATCGCGGTTACGGTAGACTTCGTAACATCAGACTCGTCGTAATCGACATCGACCTTAAATTCAGTGAATTTTCCCCGGACCTTCGAAACTCCATTCAGAATCGGAATCGTAAATCCTACGTTCGAGTGGTTCGCGTCTACGCCATATTTTGTCGGCGCCTGGGCCGCCGCCGAGACGGTTAGTAGACCAGCCAGAAACAGCAACACGGTAAGTTTCTTCAACATTCGTAAATCTCCTTGCAAGAAAAATATACCAAACTCGCTTATCAATACCACCTGCGCAGGGTCATCGGATCTCGACTTTTGCGGAGACCCAGCCGCTCTGAGCAGGTGGCATTAAGATGATGAAATTCTGATTTAGGTTACGGTTCAATCAACCCAAAATTTCCGTCTTTCCTTTTGTACAAGACTCCCAGCCGATCGGTATCTGCATCGCGAAAAACTAGAAACTGGTCCGGCTCAGAAGAAAGACGCAAGGCCGCATCTTCGGTAGTCATGGGTTTCACCGAATAGCGACGGGCCGGCAGAATGCGCGGCGAGCGCGGCGAGGCTTCGAGTTGGCCATCTACCTCTGAAGCAACTGAAGACGCCGGCAGTGCGCTCTGCTTGCGATCGATGATCTTCTTCTTAAGTTTGAACGCCTGCTTTTCGATCTTCTCGATGGCACGCGAGAGCGCCATGTACATATCGGCGTTAGTTTCCTTGGCGGTGAGTGTGTAGTCCCGCCAGTAAACAATCACTTCGCCTATGTGCCGGTTCTTCTCGACATCAATGATTACGTGGGCCGAAGACGTCGAGTCGGTAAAGATATGCTCCAGCTTTGTGAAATGATCTTTGACGTGCTTGCGGATGCCGGGTGTTACTTCTACGTGCCGGCCCGTGTACTCAAACCTCATGGACCCGTTTCCTCCTCTGTTTCCAATCCATAGTGCTGCTTGTCAGAGCTTGCCGCTCTGGCCGCAGCGCAAGAAAGATTAATAGCAAAACTGATTTCGTCCTGCTGTCTTGAGGGGCGTTAGACAACAGCGCGACGTTCGCGCGATCCGGGGATGTGCATTTGGTCGCGATACTTGGCAACCGTGCGGCGCGATAACTTGATGCCATCCTTGGCTAAGATCTTGACCACCTGATCGTCGGTAATGGGATTGTGCGAATCTTCTTCTTCGATCAGCTTCTTGATCTTCAGCTTGATAATTCGTGTCGATATCTCTTCGCCATCTTCATTCATCATTCCTTCGGTAAAGAAACGACGGAGCTCAATCACACCCTGAGGCGTGTGAGCGTACTTACGATTCACGACGCGCGAAACCGTAGACAAGTGCATGCCAATGTCTTCGGCAATATCCTTCAACATCATCGGCTTTATATATTGCACGCCCTTGTCGAGAAAATCTCTTTGTCGATTCACGATCGACTCCACAACTTTATAGATCGTCTGTCTGCGATGTTCGATGTTGCGCAGCAGATCCACCGCGGAGCGCATCTTCTCGCGGATAAAGCTCTTGGTTTCGTTACTCACGCCGCCCTGGCTCAACATCGTTTGATACTGCTGGCTGATGCGCAAACGCGGACTGCCGTCGTCCGCAAAATAGATGACGTAGTCCTCGTCGTCTTCATCGAGCTTCTCAATGTAGATCTCAGGACTAATCAGCACGGGCTCTTCAGATGAATAGCGACGACCGGGATAGGGATCGAGCGTGCGAATGAACTGCAGTTCCGAGAGCAACTTGTCGACATCAACGCCAATCTGTTTCGAGAGATGCGGCAACTTATGCTGTTGCAGATCAGCAAGATGTTCACTGATGAGTCGCGCCGCTAGCCGGTCCTGCTCGCCACGAACCTCCAACTGCACTGAAAGACATTCGCGCACATCACGCGCCCCGCACCCGACCGGATCCAGTCGCATTAAGGACTGGCGGGCCAGCTCAACGAGTTCCTCAGCCCAATTACCCATCGCGGCAATCTCTTCATTACTCGCATGGAGGCGCCCATCGGCGTTGAGATTGCCAATCACCGCAATGGCGGCTTCGCAAGCTTCGGCTTCGATTGGACTCAAGTGCAGTTGCCACTCGAGATGATCAGCGAGTGATGGCGGTCGAGTTAGAAACTGCTCAAACGTTGGCGCGTCTTCTTTGTATTCGACTTCCTGCGTCTTGTATCCGGGATCAAGATAGTCCTGAAACTCGCGACCGAAGTCGATCTCTTCAAAAGGATCTCGTACTGCCTCTTCACCAACGATGTCGTCGCCAACTGAATCTTCACTTAAGTCGGCAGTCTGAGCTTCACCATGCTCGCCGAACTCACCATCGCCTTCCGCATACGAGCCAATCAAACCTTCGGCTTCGCCGGATCCATTGCTCGAAGGGCTGCCGACCTCGCCCACTTCCGGTTCCAGATGTTCAACCTGCGGTTGGTCGGAGGCACCGGCATCAGAACTCAGGTGGTCCAGAATCTTTTCGGCCAACTCGCGGGCTTCCTCTTGAGTGGCTACTTCTTCGAGCACGGGATTCTCAAGCATCTGCTGTTGAATCAGGTCCGTGAGCTCTAAGGTCGTCATTTGCAACATCTCGATTCGCTGTCGCAGTTGCGGCGTCAGCACGAGACGTTGAGATAGGCTGGTAGTGAGTTTTAGAGACATTACTCAAGTAAAATTGAACTTTGGACTATTTTTTTGCGCTTGAAGGCGCGGGGAGATTATAACCGATTCAAAGCGTTTGCGCGCTCTCGCTTTCACATGCGGAATTTCTCGCCGAGGTAAAGTCTTCGCACTTCCGGATCTTCTGTCAATTCGTGAGGCAAGCCTGACCTGAATATCCGGCCTTCAGCCATGATGTAGGCGCGGTCGGTTACTCCCAGTGTTTCCCTTACGTTGTGATCAGTAATCAAGATTCCAATACCCTTGTTACGCAAATACAAAATGACGTTCTGAATATCGTCAACTGCCTTGGGGTCGATACCAGCAAAAGGCTCGTCAAGCAAAATATATTGTGGTTCAGTTGCAATGGCGCGCGCGATCTCGGTCCGTCGCCGCTCGCCGCCCGATAACGAATCGCCCCGGGTGTTGCGCACGTGGGCGATGCCGAACTCTTCGAGCAACTCCTCAATTCTCTTCAACCGCTCACGCCGGCGCAGGCCCATGGTTTCCAGGACTGCCAAAATGTTTTGAGCGGCAGTCATCTTGCGAAAGACTGATGGCTCTTGCGGCAAATAACCGAGACCAAGCCGCGCTCGGAGGTACATTGGCAGTTTCGTGAGATCGCGTTCGCCTAGATGCACGTTCCCGGCATCCGGCTGTTCCAACCCCACAATCATGTAGAAGGTCGTGGTTTTGCCGGCTCCATTGGCTCCGAGGAGCCCAACCACTTCGCCCCGCTCGACGTGCAAACTAACGTCGTCCACAACTCGTCGCTTGCTGTAGGACTTCTGAAGGTGGGACGCAGTTAGTGCCAGAGCTGAAGGCTGGCGCGGAGTCTCCTCGGGATCGGCGAATACGCTGTCACGCACTTTCGGTTTTACTGTATCGGTAATTTGCAAAACG
>JANNON010000146.1:0-5659 GCA_031399105.1 Blastocatellia bacterium
CCGACGATGTAGATATACCAACTCAACAAATTGATCCGCGGGAACGCTAGATCCTTGGCCCCGATCATCATGGGCACAAGGAAGTTCCCCAGGGTCGCCGGAATGGACGGTATCAGGAAGAAGAAGACCATCAAGATACCGTGCTGAGTAAATACTTTGTTGTAAGTTGTGGATGAAAGGAAATCCCCCTGGGGCGTTAAAAGCTCCATCCGAATCAGCATCGCGTACATGCCGCCCACCAGGAAAAAGAAGGTGATGGAGCCGAGGTACAGCAACGCGATGCGTTTATGGTCCTTCGTCAGCAGCCACGACTTGAGGCCGTAGGTGGCATTGATGTAGTTCACCTTCGCTGCTGACGGTAATTCGAATGACTCTTCCGCTCTCATAATTCCCTATTACCAAGTTGACTGCTGACTATCTCGGACTCGCCGGTGCCGTGGGCTGTGCCAAAGCCGGTGGCGCCGCGGGGCTCGCTGCTGGATTAGCCCGCGGGCTTGTTGCTGGTGTCGCTTGCGGACCGGTTACTTGCAGCGACTTGATGAACGCCATTAGTTGAATGACCTGTTCCGGGGTTACCTGGCCCTGGAACGTCGGCATGATTGGCCCAAAGCCCGAAACCAGTTTTGCGTTCGGATCTTCGATGGACTCTTTAATGTAAGCCTCATCCGCGATTACTGTCTGTCCGTTCGTCAAGAAAACCTGTTTACCAAAAACCCCTACGAGGGCCGGGCCGCGCCCACCTTCTCCCTTGGCGCCGTGACAGGAAACGCATCCCAGCGATTGATAGAGCTGCTCGCCGGCGGCGGCCGGTGTTTGCTGGTTCGAGTTGCCGCTGAGCCAGTTATCGAATTCGGTTGGCTCCATCACGACCACGGTTCCAATCATCCCCGAGTGGTTCATGCCGCAATACTCGGCGCAGAACAGGTGATACCTGCCCGGCTTCGTCGCTTCGAACCATTGGGTTGTATACCTGCCCGGCAGTACGTCCGCTTTTATCCGGAAAGCCGGAATGAAAAAGGAGTGGATCGTATCTTCCGAAGTCATGATCAACTTGATCTTGCGACCGGTTGGCACGTGTAGCTCGTTGATCTCTCGCTGGCCAGTCGTGTGTTGCAGCTTCCACATCCACTGCTTGCCGACCACGTAGATCTCATTCGTGTTTACTGGGGCCCGGATCTGTTCGAAATAAACCTGGGCGCCCCAGGCAAAGATGCTCATCGCGATGATGAACGGGACTACCGACCAAAGCGTCTCGAGTTTAAGCGAGCCGGCCACTGGTTGCGGGATTTCATAAGCGCTGCGTCGCCGGTACTTGATCACAAAGAGAACCAGGACACCGGCAATCAGCACAGAGAAGAAAACTGTGACGGCGATTAGGTAGAGATAGAGGGCATCGACACTGCCAGAATTCGTCGAAGCACTCTCCGGCATGAATGGAAGCCAGAACGACTGCATAAACTCAGGCGGTACCTCCAGCCCTAAGATCTATTCGAGAATTTCCGCGGCGACGCATTACGACAAACATTCCCAGGATCGCTACCAGGGTCAGCACGCCTCCCATGCGAATGAGATTAATTACCGTCGCTCCATATTTTCCCGTGGCGGGATCGTAGTGATAGCAATAGAGCATCAACTTATCCATCGGCGATCCAATCTTATTTGCCGAAGCCTCGATCAGGCCAAGCCGCAGATCCTTCGGAGCGTATTCGATCCCGTAGAAGTACCGGGCGAGCTTGCCTTCGGGAGTGGCGACGAAAATCGCGCTGCCGTGTGCGAACTGGTTGGTCGCAGCGTCGAAGCTATAGCGAAAGCCGATAGCCTCAGTCAGTTTCTTGATGTTCGCATCGTCGCCCGTAAGGAAATGCCAGCCCGCGGTTGCGCCGGCGCGTTTCACCTCGGGCAAGTAATCGACGTAGATCTTTTTCTTGTTTGTAGCGTGGCTTGCATTTTCGCGACTATCGAAACTAACCGTGACTACGTCGAACTCTTTTCCCGGACTGAAGTTCATCACTCGGAAAGCGCTGATCATTCCGTTGAGTATCTGATTACAAAGCATCGGGCATTCGTAATAGACGAGCGAGATCATTACCGGCTTTTTACCAAAGTAATCAGCGAGCTTTACGGATTCGCCCTTCTCGTTTCGAAACACGAGGTCGAGCGGAAGCTGTTCGTTCAACTTCTGATCGATGCCAACCTCGGATAATACTTTCGGAAGACCACTGGGAGCTGAAGGCGTGTATGGACGAGAGTTGTAAAGCGGTGAGCCGCCTTTTGGTACGCCAATCTGTCCAAATAAATTACTTGACGGCAAGCTAGCGGCGAGCATCAGCAAGCAGACGGCGGGCACCGCGGTGTGCCATGGCGCCAAACGATTAATTGTTCCCTGCTGCTTACTCCGCATTTACTTCCCCTTTTGATTAGTTCGGCCCGAGCTCGCTGCGGTCGGCAAGTTGCCAGGATATTCATCCCAGTTTCCCGCGCCCGGCTTGGTCTTGATCACATTGCGCTCAATCAGCTTTTTCATCGCTTGATCGATCGGCAGGCCCACGCTCGTACTCGCCTCATCTGTCTTGCCGGTCGTTAGGAGTCGTTCCCACTGCGCGCGTAGTACGCGATATTCTTCTTGTGGCTTACCGGGTGCGTTCTCAGAGTCGAGATTCACGACGGTTCCATTTTCGAGCTTCACCCCAAAGCCGGGAGCCCCTTGTAGTCGCGGCTCGGGCGGAATCCGTTCCTGCTGAGTCATCGCCATCGGACCGGGACGCGTTTCATAATTCCGCGTCTCGAATTGCCGGTCGAGAAGTTTGAATAGCGCGTACATCAACCCGAAAGTCACGATGGTCATCAAGGTCAGTCCGATAACAAACTTCCCCAGTGCCTCCACGCTGACGTCGCTCGTTTCATGAGTCACGTCAACATTCTTGATGTACGACACGTCGGGCAGATCGGTGATATGCCCGTGCTGATCGCCGTGTCCGTTTTGACTTTTCTCCGCCATAATCTTCAGTGACTCGAGTGTGAATGAGCCTGTTCTAAAACCGTTTCATAGCGCGGGTCGTTGATGGCGACTAAAGGCATCTTGCCGAGTTGCCAAAAGTATGCCGCCAACCAAAGTCCGCCGATACCCACGGGGGCCGCGATGTTCAAGAGAATGTCGATCGGCTGATTGAAAAGACGGTCGCCGGTAAAGTTCGGCATGACCATCCAGAAAAAATCCACCAGTCGCATGAAAAGAATCAGCACCGCGATGATGACTAATTTGCCTGCGTCTCGTTTTACCGATCGCGAAAGCAAAGTAAGAAAAGGAAATGCAAAGTGAAGCAGCGCCACCACGACCACAATAACGCCCCACGCGCCGCGAGTGCGTGGCAGGTAATAAGTGATCTCTTCGGGGAGATTTCCCGACCAGATGATCAAGTACTGTGAAAAAGCGAAGTAGGTCCAAAGCATCACGAGGGCCAGCATCAGCTTGCCCAGATCGTGAAAGTGGCGCTGTCCTACAATCTGATTGAGCGGCGAATGCTTTGAAAGTACGGCAATCATCGCAATCACGAACGCGAGTGCGCTGACTCCCCACGCTGCGACAAACAGTAGCCCGAACATCGTTGACATCCAGTGCGGGTCGAGCGACATCACCCAATCGACCGCGACGATGGTTACCGTCAAGACAAAAAGCACCATGCCGGGTCCCGCCAAAACGGTCATCTTCTTCCCCAGCCGTTTGTCGCCGGTGCGATCCTGTTCACGTGACCAGCGATTCAAAATGAAAGCCAGCAATATCCAGACGGCGAAACAAGCAAGAGTGCGACCGATAAAAAACGGCATGTTGAGATATTTTGTTTTACCCAGTTTCGCCAGTTCTGCGATCTCATCGGCGTGTGTCCAGGGATAAAGTGCATGGGCGCCCAGAACGATCGGAACAAACAGAATGAGCATCAGCGGCAAAGTGCGTGTCGCGGCCTCGAGTGGCCGCCGGATTACCATTCCCCACCCGCCACCGGTCAGATGTTGCAACATCAGGAGCGCCAGCGAGCCGAGCGGGATCCCAATCCAGAACGCATAGGCAAAGAGATACGAGCGGAAGAATTGATTGCGACTAACAAACAATCCGATGCCGAGCACGACCATACCCAGCACACCGGCAATCAAAGCAATCCCCTGAAAGCGTTTCAAGTCCTCAGTAATAGTGTTCGCGGAGTTCATTTGTGCTCTCCGCTAGCGGTGTTGGGTGCTGCTGGTGTTGGGGACGCGCTGGCTGCCGCAGTTGGGTTCTGTCGCCCTTCCTGGCTCAACTGCAAAGCTCGGACGTAAGCGATGATGGCCCAGCGATCGCGCGGATCGATCTGCGGCGCATAACTCGGCATTACTCCCCAGCCGTTGGTGATGGCATCGAAGTAATGGCCCACGGGCGCCTGACGCAGACGGTCATCATGGAACGAAGCTGCCCGACGGAATCCACGTCTGACGATCATGCCGTCACCGTAACCAGTAAGACCGTGACAGGCTGAACAGAAGATCTCGTATCGTTCCTTGCCGCGCGCCAGCACTTTGTCATCCACGGCAAACGGGAAAGTTTCAATGTCGTCCGGATACGCTGCGGCGCCCTGGGGCGTCTGTCCGGCAGTTGTGGTAACAGTTTGCGCTGTTGGTTGCGTTGCAGCGCCACGCTTTTTCCCCGTAAAGAACTCGGTATCGGCGCGAAGGAATCCGCGCGCGACGGTACCTTCGATTGGTTGTCGCATGGATAGCCCATCGCCATAAAATCTCGAAGAGCGATAGGGCTTCATCTTCGGCTGATCCTGCATGTCTGTGCGGCAGGACGCGCCGAAGGCGAGGCAGATGAGCGCGAAAAGAAGGATACGGAGACTGGGGGACGCGGGGACGCGGGGACGCGGAGAAAGGGAGACGGGGAGACACGGCGACATTGAGACGCGTGGCGAGTTCTCGGCATTGGGAATTTTCTGCTCTTCGTTCATCTCATTGTGCCGTCAATCAACACGCTTGCGGCTTAGACTTATCAAATCTTTGCGCTCTCCACGGTAAGCCAGAAGCTTACCGCAAGGGATGCGGCAGAGCCGTTAAAACACTTCAAGGGCCTTCCCCTCTGCGCTTTCCCCGTACCCCGCGTCTCCCCTTCTCCGCGTCCCGCCTTCTCCCCTTCTCCGCATCCCCGCGTCCGCTTCCCGCCGTCACACTTCCACATCAGCCACATCGCGCGCGCCTTCGAGCTGCCGCATAAACTGCAGCACTTCATCGTGATCAAACTTTGGATCGTTGGCCTCGATCACAAAGAAAAAGCGATCGCGGGTGGCGAGCGCGAAGTTCGGCGCGTTGAAAACCGGGTGATAAGGCTGCGGTAACTTGTTCAAGGCCAGCATCCCAAAAACTGCCGCAAAGGCAGCGCAAAGAACGGTGCTCTCAAAAGTGATCGGGACGAACGCCGGCCAACTATTGAATGGTTTGCCGCCAACATTGAGCGGGTAATCGACAACCTCCATCCAGTACTGCATGAAAAATCCGCCCAGCCCACCGAGAATGCCGCCAATCAACACGATCAGCGGGAGGCTGGTGCGTGTGAAACCGATGGCCTCGGACAGTTCTTCGATTGGATAGGGCGAATAACCATTGATGCGTCGATAGCCGGCCTCATACGTCGTGC
>JANNON010000173.1:0-1933 GCA_031399105.1 Blastocatellia bacterium
GCTTCAGCTTGTCGTCTGGTTTGGGAACTCTCAATGTGCATTACAGTTGAATGTTGTGAAACTCGACGACAAGCTGAAGCATGTCGGACATTGACGATGTACCGAAGTTTTGTGCAAAGCCGTTTGGGTTGCTGTTCATACAAATGCGCAAGCAAAGCCGGTTGAACTCTAAGCTTCAGTTGTTGAATCCATGAGCAATCAGCGAATACTTTCATGGTTACTTTCGCTTACGGGAGTGATCGAAATACTGGCGTTTGTCGCGGTGGTCATGCCGCAATCCTGGATGGTGTCCGCACACGCCTGGCTTGGAATGGGCCAGATGCCGGAGGGCGCGTTGGTGATGTTTATGATCCGCCAGGCATCTTACGCTTACGGCATGCACGGAGTATCTCTGCTGGTACTCGCTACTGACTTAAAGCGCTTCCGACCCCTCATCCTTCTCAACGGAGTGTCCTTTTTGTTAGCGGGACCTGTCTTTTTCCTGATTGACTACACGACCGGCATGCCCTGGTTCTGGACGATCACCGACTCGTTATTCTGTGGCTTGTTTGGCGTCGCGGTGTTGGTGTTGGATCGACGGGTCCGTTGAGATGGCAAATACTGTGTTGGTCGGCCTAATGAAACTCGCCGCACGACCCGACGCTACTGCGTTCCGGTACTGACTTGATCCACCTTTCGGCTCCGAGAGCTTACGCTTAAACCCATGCCCACTCACGAACCTGGCCGGCGCACTTTTCTTCGTTCCGCATTAGCCACCGGGGCTGCCGCCTTCGCCGCCGGAGTGGTACCCGCAAGCCTGATCGCGGTTGAAGAAAAACGTCGTTTCTTCCCCGTAAAAGTTTCGAAGGACCGCCTCATTCGAACCGTCGTCGGTTTGCGGCCTTATCGTTCTGAAGGTTTTGTTGTCAGGGCGGATAGGTTCGGCGAAAAACTTCTTGTTCATAACTACGGGCACGGCGGCGCGGGCGTAACTCTCTCGTGGGGCACTTCATCCCTTGCCGTAGATCTCGCGCGGGGGCTTCACAAGTCGTCGGATTCCATCGCGGTGTTGGGCTGTGGCGTGATCGGTTTATCAACTGCACTCCTGGCCCAACGAAGGCTGCGAGGCGAAGGCGCGAAGATCACGATCTATGCCAGGGATTTGCCGCCTGAGACCACCTCAAATGTGGCAGGAGCTCTTTGGCTGCCAACATCCAGTTACAACCCACAAAAAGCCGGCAGCAAATTTCTCGAACAGTTTCAAGTCGCATGCAATATTTCTCAACGAGCTTTTCAGTTGCTAGTCGGCGCCGATTACGGTGTCCGGTGGATTGAGAATTACGAACTGTTGACCAATACCGGGGCAGTTGATTTCGACCCACCCGGTGGCGCTCATCTCTATCCGGAGCGAAGAATTCACAAAGATAGGAAACGATATTTTGGTTACGAGCACGTGAAGCAGTACTACACGATGATTATCGAACCGAGCATCTATCTCAAGGCCTTACTGCGCGACTTCTACCTCGCCGGTGGAACCGTGGTAGTAAAAGAATTTCGGAGTCTTGAAGAACTTTTGAATATTTCAGAATCGGTGATCTTCAATTGCACGGGGCTGGGCGCGAAGGCGCTGTTCAATGACGACGATCTTATTCCAGTCCGAGGTCAGTTAGAGGTACTGTTGCCGCAACCTGAGATTGATTATTCGTATTTGGCCGCCGGGCCTTACATGTTTCCGCGTCGCGACGGGATTGTGCTCGGTGGGAGTTGGGACCATGGCGATTGGTCGCTCGAGCCGGACGCGGAACTGACGACCGAGATTCTGAACGGACACATGGAAGTCATGAAGGGACTGCGAAAGTAGTTGTAGGGGCGTCCCTCCGTGGGCGCCCCGCGTCGTGGGTTTGGGCGCTGTAGAAATTTTTGAAAGTTAACAAGGGGCGCCCACAGGGGGACG
>JANNON010000176.1:0-2599 GCA_031399105.1 Blastocatellia bacterium
TTGCCGGTGGCGCCATGACAGGACGAACTCGCATATTCTACGACCAGGACACCGGGGCGATATCCGAGGCAGACGTAGTAATCAATCCACATCCGGTCTCAGCGGAGGGTTTGCCGGTTCAGTTTTCGACCGACGGTACTCCTGGTACTTACGATCTCGAATCTACCTTTGCTCACGAAATCGGGCATCTGCTCGGACTCGATCATTCCCCCGTCGTCGCGGCCACAATGCACGGACAGCAAGGCTTGAATGGACTCTACAGCCGGCATGCGTTTAATGAGCGAACACTCAGCGAAGACGATCGCTCGAGAATCCGTGCGTTATACGGATCAAGTGAGAACGCCAGTGCGATTGAAGGAAGGGTTTATAGACTTTTAAGTAACGGCAGTTCCGCAGCCGTAAGCGGCGCACAAGTGTGGGTGGAAGACAGTGCGTCGGGGCGTTTGATCGCCAGCACGCTCGCTTCGTTCGGCGGCAACTATCGCTTTGAGCATCTGCCCGCAAGTTCCTATCGTGTCTTCTCTTCGGCCGGGCCATCGACAAACCTTACGGGTGGGGCGACTCAGAAACGTTCCCCAGCTATAAGTGAACGCAGACCATCGGACGCAGCCGAGCTGGTTGTGGAGTTGGCCCACACCGAAACACAGAACGTGGATGTCGTCGCAGCGCAAACGATGGGTGGACGCTTATTGAATCCACGCCTGTTAGGGACCAGCGCGGAACTCTCAACAACAGCAGTACCTGCCGACGCGGGGCAGAAACTCAGGATTTACATTGCCGGCGAAGGCGTTGACCAGGTGTCCAGCAACGGCCTGTCAATCACGTCTCCTTTTATTAAGGTGCAACCGGGATCGCTCAGATCAGAAACTTTTAGGACGCCTTTTCCGGTAGTCAGTTTTGAGATTGCCGTGATAGCTAACGCACCATTTGGCGACTACACCATTCGTTTGGAATCATCTTCGGGTGAAACTGCCTTCCTTCCCGGTGCGGTCACGATCGATCCTGGGGCCGACTCTTCGCACGCAAATCCGACTGACGATCCGCGATTTTTCGTGAAACAGCACTATCGTGATTTTCTTGGGCGAGAAGCGGATGAGGCTGGCTTGGAAAACTGGGTGGGCCAGTTCAGTCAGTGTGGTTCAGATGCCGAGTGTTTGCGTGCACGCCGCCTGTCGCTATCAGGCTCGTTCCTGGCCCAGTCTGAGTTGCAGCGCAAGGGCGCGTTTATTTATCAACTCTATCTCTCAGCATTGGGCCGCCGGCCTCAGTTCACAGAGTTCATTAGTGACCGCGACGAACTCGGCGAGTTCGAGTCAATAGAAGAGCGAAAGGCAGTGCTGGCGCTCGGTTTTATCAAGCGGCCTGAATTTCAAAAGTTGTATCCGGAAAAAATGACGGGCAGGGAATTTGTCGAGGGTTTATTGAGCGCGGTTAATCAGAGCGCGAACGTGAATCTGAACTCTGAGCGCGAAGCGCTGACTGCTCTTTATGATGGATCGGCACGTGGCCGGGCCGCTATCGTCCAACGTCTAGCCGAAAACTCAGAGTTGTTGAATGCGGAGCGTGACCGCCTGTTTGTGCTGACGCAGTACTTTGGCTATCTGCTCCGAGACCCGGACGAAGATGGTTTCAAGTTTTGGGTCAATGAGTTAACCAGCAGGAACGTGAGCGATCCCAATCGTTACTCGCCTATCACCTGCGCCTTCCTTAGCTCAACCGAGTATCAGGCAAGATTCGGGATGGCGATCACTCACAATCTCACCGAATGCGGTAAGACCAGGCAAACCTTGCCGGGCAACGACTAACTCTTCAATACCCAATTTTGCGGGTCGACAATGACTTCCTGATCTGCCGCAACCTGAACGGTCGCTCGGCCGCCAGGCATCTCCACCCGCTTCAACGTCTTTCCTATCTGTACGTCAACCGGCATCGGAAACGGCAAACTCTCAGGGACGTCCCAGCGGAGCGTTAGTTGATCTCCCTTTCGCTCACTTACCAGCTTCGGCAACTTTGGCTGACGTAAGTACACCTCGAAAAACCAATCGAGCTTCATACTCGAGGCTGCTTCCGAGATTCTCAGGAAATCGTCGGTGGTAGCGAATCTAACCTGACCTCCGTTAGTCACTTTCTCTAAACGCGGCTCGGGATAGGCCATTCTTCTTAGCGCTGTAAAAAACGCCTTTTCGCCCATCACAAAACGCAGCGTGTGAAGCACGACCGCGCCTTTGCCATAAATGTCGCCGTCGCTGTTCACATAGTCCGGCGCCGCCATGTACATCTGCACTGTCGTGCGGGGTTCACGTGGCGCAACTGGCTGCATGTTGCGCAAACCCTTCATGCGATTAGTAATCGCTGCGAAGTAGGCCTCTTTTCCGCGCAGCCTTTCCAGATAGAGATTATCCATGAACGACTGGAATCCCTCGTGCAGCCAAAAGTCTCGCCAGTCTGAAGCGCTCACGAGATTGCCCCACCATTCATGGCCCAACTCATGCGGTGCCGATGCCGGCCGTCGCGAGGCCACCGGCATTGCAATGCGTGAGCACCGTGCAGCGTCGCGGCAGGAGAGCCGCCCCGTGTGCGGACAGACGGCGGTTCGCTT
>JANNON010000190.1:0-4279 GCA_031399105.1 Blastocatellia bacterium
CGATGCTGATCGCGCTCATCAAGACGGCCCTGGGAGAGGGGTTGACCTCACAGCCGGAACTGGTTTGGACATTTTTTGCGTTCTGTCTCGCGATTCCCATTTGCGGGTTCGCGTCCCAAATGGTCTTGCTCTACCTCACCTCCAAAGCTGCGTATGAGCTGCGAATTCAACTCTCGCGTCAGATCCTGGCGGCTCCCCTTCGGCAACTGGAAAAACTTGGACCACCTCGTCTGCTCGCTACCGCCACACAGGATATCGGAAGCGTAATCGAGCTGGTCAACGTTCTACCGCAGATGCTTACGCAACTGGCAATGATGCTGGGCTGTGTCGTTTATCTCGGCTGGCTATCCTGGAAACTGTTGCTGATCATGGTGGGTTATATGGCGATAGGGTTACTCACCCATCAGTTACCTTTGCTGCGGGCGTTTCGATACTTTCGACTGGTCCGCGAACAGTGGGACGCGATGTACAAGGCGTTTCATGGTGTGGTCATGGGCACCAAGGAACTCAAGCTGAATCGTCGTCGCCGCGAGGCGTTCATCTCAGAACAACTCGAGCCGGCGGCGGCGGGTCTCAGAGATTACGGAATGAAGGGCAACGCAATTGCGATGGCCGTTTCGAATTGGGGACAGATCCTGTTTTTCATCTTCATCGGACTGCTCCTGTTCGCTACGCCATCTTTGATTACCATTGACCCTCAGGTGCTGATTGGCTACACGATCGCGGTCCTTTTCCTGATCACACCGCTGACTATGATACTGAACCAGATTCCGGCATTGGAAAGAGCGTATCTGGCAGCGGAGCGGATCGAGGAATTAGGCTTTTCGCTCAATAGGTCAAAACCGGAGAGTCTCGCGCCCAGCCAGAATCCCGATACCTCCTGGCAGCGGCTGGACCTAGTCAACGTTACTCACTCGTATAGCCGGGAAGGAGACACGGAGTTTGAACTGGGCCCGATCAACCTTACGCTTTACCCAGGTGAGCTGATCTTTCTCATCGGCGGAAACGGGAGTGGAAAAACCACTCTCGTGAAGCTCTTAATGGGTTTGTATGAGCCTGAATCCGGAGAGATTCTTCTTGACGAAAAGCGAATCACTTTGAGTGAGCAGGATAATTATCGGCAGCAATTTTCCGTCGTCTTCTACGATTTTTACTTATTCGAACGCCTCTTTGGTTTTGAGGCAAAAGATATTGACGCTCAAAGTCAGAAGTATCTCGATCTACTGCAACTGAGTCACAAGCTGACGATCAAAGACGGAAACCTTTCCACCGTCGATCTATCACAGGGCCAGCGAAAACGAGTAACGCTCTTGAACGCCTATCTTGAAGACCGTCCGATTTATATTTTTGACGAGTGGGCTGCGGATCAAGACCCGCAGTTCAAACGAATCTTCTACTATGAATTGGTACCGGAGTTGAAGAGTCGCGGCAAAACAGTAATCGTAATCTCCCACGATGATCGGTATTACGGATTAGCTGACCGCCTCGTTAAGCTGGAATCCGGCAAGCTAGAATACGATCAACCGGTCGACCGCCCTGAGTCTGTTCTATCCACCGCCGCGGTGCCGGTGATGTAAGCAAAAAGCCCTGCAAGTATTTGTGTTGGGTAAAGTTTTCCCGATTCTTGCTATAGGGATCTAGCTTCGGATAACCTAGATCCGGACCGGCTTAATTGGCTCAATCCTCAAGTTGGAGGTTCGCGATGATAATGCTTGCTGATCTAGTGCAGGACATCCGATATGGCTTCCGCTCTTTACTGAAGAATCCCCTCTTCGCACTGGTGGCAGTTTTAACAATAGCGATTGGAATCGGCGTGAATGTTGTGGTTTTCACGCTCGTGGAACGCATTCTTTTGAATCCGCTTCCATACAACGAGCCGGATCGTATTGTCAGGATGGTCCAGTCTTATCCCGAGATGGGATTGGCAAGTTGGGGTCTCTCACCCGCAACCTATACGGCATACCGCAATGGCCAACGGTCCTTCGACGCCTTTGCTGTCTATCAGAATAGCGGAACTATCCTGACCGGATCGGACAGGGCCGAGTATGTGCAGGCCTGCAAGGTGACGGCAGACTTCTTCAAAGTGTTTGGTGTGAGTCCCGCGCTGGGTCGAACCTTTGCACCTGATGAAGACACTGCCGGTAAGGAAAACGTAGTCGTCTTAGGTCACGGTCTGTGGCTTAGTCGTTTCGGCGGCGATCCACAGATTGTTGGAAAACAGGTGACATTGAGTGAAGTGCCGGCTCAAGTTATCGGCGTGATGCCGCCGAGTTTCCAATTCCCACTGCCAGAAACTCAGGTGTGGACTCCGCTGGTGCTCAACCCTCAGGCGACCGCGCCTTTTACCATGTCCGCTGTCGGTCGGCTGAAGCACGGTCTTTCGACCTCGGCCGCAGTCTCGGATACGACGCGTGTTCTGTGGAATGCGGCCACGGAGAATCCACAAATCATTACCCGAAAGAGTCCACCACCGGCCGGCGCAGGACTAAAGACCATTGTTACTCCTCTCAAAGAAGTGGTTGTGGGAAACATCAGGAATCGTTTGCTGATCGCACAAGTCGCGGTGGCATTTGTTTTACTCATTGCGTGCGCGAATGTGGCCAACCTTTTACTGAGCCGAGCGACTCGGCGGACCAACGAAATTGCTTTACGTCTCGCGTTAGGGGCGTCGCCGGGACGAATTATCCGACAATTGATCACTGAAAGCGTGCTCCTGGCAACAGTGGGTGCGGCTGCGGGAGTCGCATTGGCGTGGCTGTCTTTGCAAGCGCTGACGCGGACATATGCCGACGGAATTCCGCGCATCCAGGAGGCTGGCATTGGTGGTGTTGTGCTCCTTGTTACGGTTGCGGCCACCCTGGTCACCGGCCTGCTATTCGGAGTGATTCCTGCGTTTAGAGCTTACTGGCTCGGCGTGAAAGGCGGCATGACCGAAGGACAGCGGGGAAGTGCCGGGCAGGGAAGCCGCCGAATGAATTCGACGCTGGTGGTCGTGCAGCTTGCGTTGTCTCTCGTGCTGTTGATTGGCGCGGGGCTGGTTCTGAAGAGCTTTCAAAGCCTGATGCGCGTTGAACCAGGTTTCGATGAAGATAAAGTGTTAACGATGATCGTACCGGTCTCGAACAAGAAAGGTCCGCCGGAACAGTTGTTGGAATTTTACCAGCGATTACTTGAGGGCGTGCGCGCCATACCGGGAGTAAAGGGAGCGGCAATTTCGTCGAACATACCCTTCAGCGGCCGACAGGCCGTCGATGCTCACATCGTTGAAGGCATGGAACCTCCAGGAGGCGAGGCGCCGCAGGCTGAAATAAAAGTCGTCGGTCCGGGCTATTTCAAAACAATGGGCATGACGCTTTTACAGGGCCGCGACTTTAATGACTTTGACATTTTCAACGATCCTGAAACAGACATGGGACGCTTGGTTGCGATCGTCGATCAAACACTGGCGCGCACGTATTGGCCTGACGGTAACGCTGTCGGCAAGCGGATTCGCACGGGTGATCCCGAATGGTTCACCATCATCGGAGTAGTTGCCCCAGTGAAAGAGCAGAGCCTTTCGACAGATTCAATTCCACATCTTTACTTTACGCCCAAGCAGGTAGGTTTCGTTTATGGCCAGAGCCGAGATCAGAATCGAATGTATCTGGTCGTAAATACTGACAACCCGAACAGCGTTGCTCCAGCAATCCGCGACAGAGTCCGAGCACTCGACCCTGACGTGCCGGTTTATTCCATTAGCACAATGAGTGAAAACATCTTGAAGCGGCTCGGCGCTCTACGGCTGATCAATTTTCTGCTGACTGCGTTTAGTGTGATAGCTCTATTGCTGGCTGCGATCGGCACCTACGGAGTCATGGCTGTTTCCGTCAACAACCGGACGCATGAGTTTGCCATTCGCCAGGCGCTCGGGGCCCAACCACGAAGTCTACTGGTTTCAGTCATGAAGCAAGGCTTCGTGCTCGCGGCGTTAGGCATCGCTTTCGGGTTGCTCGGATCCTGGGGCGTTACGCGAGCCATTTCAAGTCAGTTGTTTGGAGTGAGCACTACCGATCCTTTGGTTTTCACCGTCACTTCGGCCATTCTGGTCTCGGTCGCCCTACTGGCTTCTTTCTTGCCGGCGCTCCGCGCAGCGAAAACAAATCCGGCGGTGGTATTGCGCCAGTCCTGATCACCACGGTGTCACTTCGCAAGAGAGCGGCCTCTCCCTCATCGAACCTGCGAACGCAGGGCGGTCAGGTCCCGGGCCTACATAGTTTCATCAGCTAACTCAATCTAGAAC
>JANNON010000200.1:0-3265 GCA_031399105.1 Blastocatellia bacterium
TGATGCTGACGGAACAGTTCCTCAAGCAAGGTGGGGCAACCCTCGCGCGTGAGACAAGGCTCGGCGTGGAGTTGCTAGTTTCAAGCGATGAGCGGCGGGGCGCGGCGAGCTTTATAGAGAACTTTCTGGTGCTTGGCAACAGGCGCGGCGTAGCGCACAGAAATCATTCGAAGCACATAACGAAAACGTCATCGTTCCAGACGAGTGGCCGTACTCGATGGCGCAAGTGCTCGACATTGACTTCATTCCAGAACAAACATCGACGGACATAATCAGATGACCCCTGACGCCATACCCCCACTCTCTGAAGCCGCGATCCTCGAGTTGTTGTCTCTCTATGCAGCGGGCTCCGTCGACCGCCAGGACGTCCAGGACGAACTTGGCCTCACGTTCGGTGAGGTTCTTGAGCGCATGCGCGCGGCCGGCCTGACGCTGCCTATTGTGCGGACGTTTGACCGGATGAATGACAAGCAAAAGGCGCTGTATGAGGAGGTTTTTGACGCGACAAGGAAAAAGGGGTGAATGACTTCCTTCCAACAGAAATAGGCAATACGCCGCGAATCGTTCGCCCCCCAGGAATCTCATCGCCAAAATCGACAATAACGTTTCCCATTACAACAAACAGTGCAAACCCTTCACTTGGTCCGTCACCGCCGATTTAATCCTCGAAAAATTTCGTCGACTTTGCTCACGTATCAGCGTGACAGGACACTAGTAGCGTGGTCAATTTCGTGGATTTTCAACATGGGCGAATTATTCAGTTAATTCACCGTCCGGTCTCCAAAAAACGAATTTCAGGTCTCCTGTTTACGTTACGGCGGTACACGAAGCCGTTCTTTTTCCTTTTTTTGTGCTGCGACCCTTATGACTACTTACCCTTCCCGGCTTCGGGTGTCGCCATTACAGCACCATTTGGCGACGTTTCGGCGCCAGATGGGTGCGGGCGCCGTTTCGGCTCCGAGTGTAGCCGTTTTGGCTCCAAGTGGCGTCGTTTCGGCTCCAAGGCTGATCTATCGTTGCCGTCGAAGAGCGCATCATGCTCGTACGCTGCTGGGTATCCCATCGCATCTCCGACGCGGTCAAGAGCCGCATTCTGACCAAGGATGACAGCTTCGCCATCGTGGCTGTCAAGACGGCACTGAAAACCGACGCCGCGCTGAGCCAGCTGGGCGAAGCGGTGGGCGCTTTGCATCGGCAGTATCCTGTGGATAGGGTGTGTGGGGACCACATAAAAATCTCGCCTTCAGTCCGGAGGCTGTGGCACCTCGTCTCAAGACAGGTCTCATTCGCGTACAAAACGCCGTCGAAATCGACGCAGAGAACGAGATATTTTTGCGGCTGGGTCACAACTGGGTTGTTTATTCGCTCACTGCGGGGGAGCGAGCATCTAGCGTCGATAGCGACCCAGCCATTACATCAGACGCGTAACAGTAATCGTGATGCACCCAGAGATTCAGCGGGCTCTTCACAATCATTCTGCCGAATATATTGATCACCATCGTGAAGAATGTAAATGATTGTCGAGATTGACGGATATTTGGCATCGGTGGCCCGCCATATCTCGCGTAAGCGATCAATCCTCATGCCGTGACCTGGATCACCAGCGGTCGCACTAACGACGTAGACTCTACGTTCTTCCTCTTGGTCTTCGAGCACTTCCAGGAGCTTGGCCAGCCTTTCCACATTCCAAGAAAGTAGATGTTGATCAAATTTGTCCCCTTGATCGTCTTTCAATCTGGTCGAAATGATGAACCAAGGGCAAGCAAGATTGACTTCTGCGCAACCAAGCGCAAGCTGACCAAGCCCCGTAAGTTTTCCGTTGGATCTCTTGATGGCGAAGGTAGATGACCTTTCCGTTCTCATAGCGACTTTGCTCCGATCATGGTTACTTACTTCGGTTGACGATTTACCTGTTAATCACTATGCCAAACTGAGGAAGACGCACACTTGGCGGAATGCGATTGCCGGCCCTCGCTTTACTGATGTGGCTTGAATCCGAATAGTCCATTTTGGACTATTCGGAATGGGACTTCAACCTTCCTGCGTTACCCAAAACGGCGCGCCAATGGAAAAGTCCATTTATTCGCAGCACTACACCCTATTTCTCGGCATGTTGCGGACAAGACGAGAGAGTGCTGGTATCACGCAGCGGGAAATTGCCGCCAGACTTGGGGCAACCCAATCATTTGTCAGTAAATGCGAAAGAGGGGAACGGCGATTGGATATCGTTGAGCTTCGCGCATGGTGTGCCGCGCTTGAAATTTCGTTAAATGAGTTTGCGGTCAGGTTTGATGAGGATTGCCTCGCCAGTGCGAGCCAACTCGCAAGCCGTAAGGCGAAAAGGTGAGAGCTTTTAGTTCGAACTCCGCGGGCTCCACTTGTCGGATGGCCCAACTGGCTAAACCGTTGGAAATTCCTGGGGAGGGAGGCGTAGTTGGCTCGAACTTTGGAAATCAGGCCGTCGGTGCTGATGGACTGTCGGCGCCGTGTGCGTGGTGGAGGAGGCGCCTGGCGCCAAAAAAAGCGAGGGCGACGTCACGATCAGGTTGTCCGGCAATGCCGAAAAGGAAGCTGCTGAAGATCGAGCCAACAAAAAGAAACTAGCCAATCAGTCGATCTGGATCCAGTTATTACATAAAGGCACCACGCCGCGTTCGCTACAAGTCATGAACACAGTAGCCCTTGTTGCTATCGCAGTCCGGTTGTTCTTCTTCAAGTAAAAGGTCCCAGTGAAATTCTTTTCCCCCCGAAGAAGCTCAACAAAAAGATCGACGTCCTGGTTGCCGCCGGAAAAACCAAGTCCTGAACACTGACTGCAATTTTTTCCAACAAAAACGCACTGACTACAACTGAGACGTACTGATGACAGCAATTACCTTCATCGCCCTGTCCGGCATTGTGATTTTATGGATTGCCCTGAAAGTTGCCCGGGTGGCTTTCTAACTCGCCATCACTGCGGCCCTGATCGCCCTCGGTGTCGGTTGAAGAGTCCATGGTTTCGATCCTGTTGAGCAATGCGTGTGTCGCTGATCATAATCTGCGCATCGGCAACGCTATTAATGAGCCGTTTTCAGCGATGTACAGACCGGGCCTGACCGGTACGATCGAACCTCAAGCATTCACCCGCTAATTCAGCTGAAAAACGCAGGCGACTACTTTGTTGGCGTGTCGCTCACAGCCCTGGCTGCAGAAGCCGCGGTGGGTGTGGCATTGAGTGCGGCAGAGGCCTTGCCAGCGCCTGGACCGGTGAGCGTCCTCAAAAACG
>JANNON010000210.1:0-6346 GCA_031399105.1 Blastocatellia bacterium
AGTTATTCGTAAATCGCTTCGTGGCAGTGAACTCAAGACCGCGATAATAACGGCGCGCCTTGCCAAAACACTGTGCCGGGTACGGCAGGGCGGGATCAGTCGATCCAGCGCAAGCCCGATCTTCGGTGGTGATCGGTCCACCATTACTGCGACGCCCAGGATTGAAGATAAAGTAGGCATGTCCGTCGTCAAACGAACCGTCTTCAATTACGTTGTCCTGCGCGCGATAGATACCACGTACGCCAATCGCGAGGTCTCTGGCTATCTCGTAATCGAAGCCAGCCGTAAACTCATTGACTGTCTGCGGCTTGAGACCCGGATCGATCGGGGTTTCGTCTGAACCAAGACGGCCGAAGTCCGTGATTTCAACGGAACCTGCAGGAGCATTCAGCCGGCTAACACGGATGTTCGCGTCAATCTGCTGATTATCCCCACCCGCGCGAACATTAACGTCAAGCGGAATCGGAGTTTCAAGGTAACGCGCGAAGTTGGCGAACAACTTGCCGCGGCCCTCACCGGTGAAGTCCCAGATGACGCCGATGCGTGGTTGCGTGTTGCTGATGAAATCATTCAGGTCAAAGTACTTCGTTTGAGGACCGTAGGTCTGCTGATAATCCCAGCGGAGGCCGAGATTGAACTGCAAGGTACGGGTCATCTTGAAGTCGTCCTGAATATAAAAACTCTCTGTGTTGGTTTTGGAGAAATCACCACCGGTGTCAAGGCGGAAATCACGAACACCAACGGTGCTTAGGATCAGGATTGGATTCGTGATATTCGTCAGCGAGACGGTGCCCACTGATGCGGTTGTGTAACCCGCCAACCCAGGCTGGCCGAGTAACGAGGTCGCACGATTCCTGAACGTAGCATTCGGGCACACGATGTTGGCGCCAACACCCTGACAGATACCAAAGGCGTTGGTGACACGGAACCCTTCGAATACGCCGGTTGCCGGTGGCGCGTTAAAGTTCCGAGTTGGACCGGTTGAATTCGTGAGAATCTTGTACTTATTCTGTTGGTATTCAAAGCCAAACTTGAAGGTATGCTGTCCGGCAATTTTCTGCGCCCTGGCAGCAAACTCCCAGCGATCTCGGTCTTGACGAGATTGGAGTCCCCAGCCCTGACGGAAGAAGTTCCGAGCAACTGAGCCGCCGGTCCCGTTCACAAAAGCGAGATTCAGCAGACCACCGTTATCGGTTAGAATACAGTTGCCATTCACATCAAATCCAAGGCAGACGAGCGCTGTAACATTTGTATCGGTCGGAGTCAACACAGCACCGTTACGGAGCACGGCGAAGTTGTCTAGCACGAGTTCGCGCGTGTCCGAACCAGGAAGCGTGTTTGCTCTTTGGAAGTGCAGGCCACCAGAGAACTCGGCCGTGAAAGTCGGACTGAAGGTCGAGTTCAAGCGGAGAGCATAGTTGCTGCCGCCAGTCTCGGTGATACCGACAAAGCTATCGGGATTACCGAAACCTGACTGGCCAAACAAGAAACCTTCCTGTTTGGTGAAGTCGCCGAACGTTGAAAAGTTCAATACGTGATTCTGGTTAAGACCCCAGGTAAGCTTGCCAGCGTAGAACGGAGTAGTAACCTTGTTGTTTACTTCCTGTAGAAATGTCTGGGTCAGGAAGTAGTTCTTGCGCTGTTGCGGGTTGAAGGCTCCGAAGAACCAGAGCTTGTCTTTGACGATTGGGCCACCGATATCGAAGCCGGCATCGATTTCAGAGAAACCGTTGGCTGCTGAACCGGTGAACGGAATCGCCGAGGCCTTAACGTCACGCACGAGACCCTTCAAGCCGAAGAACCCAAACGCGTCGCCACGGAACTCGTTAGTACCGCCCTTGGTCACAACGTTGAAAATACCGCCGGTCGCCTTGCCGTATTCGGCACCGATTGCGCCAGTCTTGATTTCAACTTCCTGTACAAACTCAAACGGCATGTTCGCACCCGAACCACCAAAGGCCGGATCCGAAACCGTGACGCCATCGAGAATGTAGTTATTTTCTGGACCAGACGAACCGGCAACCGAGGGGTCGCGGTCGCGGCCTGATGAGTCGCGCAGACCAGAGCGCACCACTGTGGGCGCAATATTGTAAAGCGACTGAACAGTACGCTGGGTCGGGAAGTTGGAGAACTGATCGCTCGAAACGTTGGTTCCGGTTGTGTTGTTCGTTACGTCGACGGCCGCACCGGAGCTGGCGGTAATGGTCACCGTTCCAGTGGCACCGGCGGGTTGAAGCGTAATATTAACCGAGGAGGTTTTTGACAGACTCACGTCAACGTCTGTCTGCTCAAACTTACCGAAACCTCTGTTCTCCTCAATGGTCACGGTGTAGCGGCCCGGAGGAAGATTGCCCGAACGATACAAACCTGCATCGTTGGTGGTCACCGTCTGGGTTCCCATAACATTGGCACCCGTTATGGAAACAGTCACTCCTGGGACTGCAGCTCCATTGACGTCAACCACTGTGCCTTCGATCGAACCTGTCGTTGAAGTCTGTGCAAACGCCGTAAAAGCGAAGGCCATCATCAACAGCGACAGGCTAATAAATCGCAAGCTGTTTTTCATGCTTACTATCCTTTCTTTTGAGTAAATCCTGAAATAAGCCCCGTGCCGAAACCAAATGCTTTGCCAGGGTTCAACCCTCCAGAAAGGGCCAGTCGGCAGGGAAAATGAGCTAACTCTGGAGAAAATCTGATCATTGCTACGACCAATTTTGCAACTAGTATGCCCAGCAGCCGAGGTTCTGGAAACTTCGGATAATTGTACGTTTGGGCAGGATTTCGAATAGCAGCTTCTAAGCTCAAATCCAAAAAAATGGGAACTATCCATAAATCACAACCGGAATTCAGATGGGCCAAGACCCCCACTTACAATCCCCGTTCTGAGGCACTAGCCGGCTAAAAATCTGAGCAACTTGAGTTTGGTGAGTGCGCCTTGGGCGATCGTACGTGCGTCGAGATGCTTGCCGCTTGCGGAATGCCCAGTTGAAAGAAGATTACTGACGAAAGTTCCAAAACGAGGATGCGATCGAGTCAACGCGATGGCAACGACCAGCGACTAAGACGCTCATTGCCGATTCGCCTGAAGAAAGCTTGCCGGCTTTGCTCATGGTAGACTCGCTGCAGTGACTGAACGCATCTATAGAGATCCCGTCCACAACATCATCCGACTTCAGACCGATGGCAATGAAGGCGAGTTGATGATGCGATTGATCGATAGCCGTGAGTTTCAACGACTACGTCGCATCAAGCAACTCGGGCTTGGTCTTTATACCTACCAGGGCGCAGAGCACTCGCGCTTCACACACTCGCTCGGCGCATTCCACTTAATGACGCGCGTGCTGGACCAACTTGGTGAGCGCTACACTATTGCTCGCGATAATCGCGTTGCGGCTCGTGCCGCAGCCCTACTCCACGATGTGGGCCATGGATCTTTTTCTCACGTCATGGAAAAGGTCCTCGGCTTTCATCATGAAGCCTGGACCGTGCAAGTGGTGATGAGCGAAGAAACTGAAGTGGGACAACTGCTGCGTGCATATAGTCCTGAACTGCCTGCCAAGGTTGCGGCCATCATCGAAGGCACATTTGAACCGGCGGCGTTGGCCCAACTGGTTTCTTCGCAGCTAGACGTCGATCGCATGGACTACCTACTGCGCGACTCGCTCATGACCGGAGCCAAGTACGGAATCTACGATCTCGAATGGATCATCAACGCACTGGCAATAGATGAAGAGCACGATCGCATCTACGTGGCTGCGCGCGGTCTTTACGCCGTCGAGGAGTACCTGCAAGCAAGATATTACATGTTTCGTCAGGTCTACTTTCACCGCACTTTGCGATCAGCCGAAGCGGTCCTGCGATCGATCATGCGACGTGCATTGGATCTGCTGGAGGCAGGTTCGTTTGTTTGGTACGCAGCCGACACAGCATTTGAAAAGGTTTTGAGAAAAAGCCCGCTCACTGTTGCCGAGCATCTCGAAGTAGACGATTCGGATGTGTTATTTCACGTCAAGCAGTGGCAGCGTTCGGACGACGATATCTTGAAAGATCTCAGTCAACGCTTCGTAGCTCGCCGACTCTTTAAGGCGATAGATCTTGATATGCCAATCGCTGAACGCGCTGATTTTTTAGCAGTAGCGCGAGAGTGCGTAGTACGCGCCGGGTTCGATCCCGAGTATTACTTCATAGAGGATCGCGCGAGCGACGTGCCTTACTACAGTTACTACACGATTGCAGGCTCCGAACCGAAGTCTCACATCTATGTTGAGGATGGGTACGCTCGCCCGCACATTCGAGAGATTAGCGAGGTCAGTAATGTCGTTCGTGGTCTGCAACACGGTTACGAACTGCATCGGGTTTGCTTTCCAGCAGAAGTTAAAGAGGAGATCTATGAGCATTATCACCAAGTGGTTCCGAGGGGAGTTTCCGTCGCCGGACGATAACCTGCCGGAGTAAATTGATGGCCAGAGTTCAGGACGCCGATCCCAACGCCGCGGATCAATATATTAAGAATGTTTTCGCCGCTCAGAAAAGGACTTATGGCGCGGCCTTACTCAACCATCTGATCTACGCTCGGCGTCCAACGATTTTTCGCGGCGCTCGCGCTATGTGGAGCGGTATCAGCTCCTCGGGATTGATCGATCTTAAACTACAAGCGTTGTTGAATCGTCGAGTTGCGTTCCTGAACCACTGTGAGTTTTGACAAGATATCAACGCCGCCGTGGGCAGCGAACTCGGAATTCCGAATGAGAAGATTGAGGCATTGGACGACTACGCCAATAGTCCACTCTATTCAGACGCTGAACGCGTGGCACTCGAATACGCGGATCGAATGACTGTGACGAATGAAGATGTAAGCGACGAGTTGTTCTCGCGCTTAAGTAAGAGCTACAGCGAAGACGAGATCGTGGAGTTGACTGCAATAATTGCCTGGGAGAATTCGTCCAGTAAGTTTAATAGAGCACTCCGCGTTCCCTCTCAACAACTCTGGCGAAGAACTTCCGAATAACAATCAGAGCGTTAGTAAGTGATGATCTTTCGTTTTTGGTTTCTTGTCATCTGTATCCTCTCGTCGACGGCTTCGTTTGCCAGCCAGGAAGAGAGACCCCAGCTCAAACTTGCTGTGCTCGACTTCGCGCCCTCAGCACTTGGTCGCGCGTCAGCCGACAAGCTGGCAGCGAATCTCAAATCAAAAGACTTCCTGATTCTTGATCGTGAACTTGGACGGGCGGCGGCCCAGGGTATTAGTTACGATGGCTCGCTCAATCTCACGAGACATCAATCTCGAGACTTGGGATCGACACTCGGCTGTCAGTTTTACATCCTTGGCGATTCCCAAACTTTGCGGCGGTCTCCGTCATCTGGCGCCATCTATTTTGAGGCTTACGCTTCTCTGTTTTTGGTCAGTACAAGAACCGGAAACCTAATCATGTGGGAACGTCCTTCGTTTATAGCCCCGGATGCAAAACGTGCCGCGGCGCAACTGCTCGCTGAACTTTCCAGTGTCGAGCTTCGCGCTCGGCTTCACGCTGCGATTAGCCGCGCTAATACTCAGGAACTCAAAGAAAAGGTCTTCGCGTTAGAAATGACGACACCAGTAATCGAAGAAGCCCCTGACGACGAGAAGGTTGCCGAAGCACTCGGGCTACAATTACCGCGACCGTTTCGCCGTCTTCGTCCGAGCTATCCGGAAACAGCTGCGCGCGCCGAAGTAGAAGCAACAGTTGACGTGGTTGCCGACATCGATGAAAAAGGCGAAGTGACAAGGGTTGAAGTGGAGCGTTGGGCAGGATTTGGATTGGACAGTTCAACGATCGAGACAGTTCGCCAACTGCATTTCTTTCCCGCACACAGGAACGGCGCTCCTATTCCCATGCGGGTCTTGTTGAGATACAACTTCCGTATGCCTCCTAGAAGCAACTAAGCAACAGGGATTTCAGAGCGATGGTATCGAGAGATTTTAGAAGATTGCGAACCGGCTGGCTTTTGACCGCGGTCCTCATTGCGATCGTCGTATCGCCAGGTCTAACTGGCAACACTTCGGCCAGTACAGAATTCGAGGGAAGAGACTCGAAGACAGTTTCCACTGCCACGGTTGAAGGGCGTTTAGCTGTTTTTGACGACGCCTGGGAAGCTATTTACGAACGCTATTACGATCCCAACTTTCGCGCAATCGACTGGGAGAGACAGCGCACCATCTTCAGACCTCAGGCTGCCAACGCCGAGAACGGCCGCGAACTGTACGTTGTCCTCCGGCGACTTTTAGCCACGCTCAACGACGTGCACACGCGCGTGTTTGCTCCCGAAGAAAAGTTTGTGTGGTGGAACCCACGTTTTGTCAGCATCG
>JANNON010000237.1:0-5019 GCA_031399105.1 Blastocatellia bacterium
CGCGGGACTCCTGTCAGTCCCACTACATTGGCAGACTAATGTCTGACCGAAAAACTTTCTTCCGACACGTCCGCATCAAAGAGCAAAAATCATTGCGACATCAACCCTGTCGCGGCGAACGTCATGCTAAGAGAACGAGACGGGAGTGTCAAGCAGAGGTCCTAATCAGAACCGCAAACGACAGCGACCGAGTCGTTGCGGCGTCACGAAACCTCGCTATCTAGTCAGAACATTAAGCGCATGGGCGCGCCGGTCGAAACGGTGCGATGCAACTGGTGAAAATTGGAAGCGCGGAAAAGTGTAGCCGCGGATTAACGCGGATAAGAAGGATCTGAAAAACAACTGGATGCTTCATCAAGGAAACGAAAGATTCTCTCCTACTCTTTCTTTTTCAGATCCCTGTCATCCGCGTCAATCCGCGGCTAAGCGTTTTACTTTTCGGATGTGGTTGTTTACAGCTATATTCAGAGCCTCCCCGGCACATGATGGTCAGTCGTTCGAGGTTTTCAAATGCTTTTCAAATCTTCATCCTCCATCGTCATCCTATTGGCCCTGATTCTCTCGGTTCCAGCCCAGGAACAGAAACAGCAGCGCCCGCGTCGCGTGACTGACGGCGACAATACGCAATCTAAGGGTTCAAGCGACTCGTCAGCCGAAGAAGTTGACGAAGCCGACGTAGTAAAAGTTGAGACCCAATTGGTTTCAGTCCCGGCAGTGGTGACCGGAAGTTCAGGCCGTCCGCTCGTCGGTTTGAAGGCCGAGAACTTCATATTGTACGAAGATGGCCGTCCGCAAACTCTCGCCAACTTCGCCACTACGCAAGCGCCATTTGAGATCGCTTTGCTGCTTGATACTTCCGGTTCGACGCGTGCTGACGTGGGCCTCATTCGCCAGGCAGCAAACGTTTTTATCGATGCGCTGCGGCCGGGCGATCGAGTTTCGCTGGTCGCCTTTAATAGTAAGGATCTGGGCCAAACGAAGATGGCCACTGTGGAAGTTCTTTCCGGATTGACCGACGATCGCAAAGCCTTGAGACGAGCGGTGGAGGATCTGGGTTCGAGTAACGGCACGCCTTTTTATGACGCACTCGATCGCGTAGCTAGTCAGGTGTTTCGCGATCCGCCGGGCGATGAGTTGCGCGGGCGCAGGGCGATAGTCGCCCTTACAGATGGCGTTGACTCCGCAAGTGAAACGGATTTTGCTTCCGCGCGCCAGCGGCTACTTCGTTCCGGCGTTGCTTGTTATTTTGTCCAGGTCAACACGGAAGAGTTTGTAGAAGACCGCTTGCTCAAAGACTGCCAGGACGATGGCCGGCTCACATTGTCAGCGAAGCAGCTCGAGCGTTATCGGCGAATGTTTGTGCCGCGCGGACGTTCGGAAGACTATCTTGATTTTTGCGCTATGGGTTCTTTTGAGCGAATGCAGATCAGCCGCGATCTATACAATCTGGCCCGCCAGGAGATGGACGATCTGGCAAAGTTGAGTGGCGGAAAAAATTTCGCGGCCGCGAGCTTGCGCGATGCCCGCGCTGCCTTTTCACTTGTCGCCAGCGAGATCGGAACCCAATACAGTTTAGGGTACTATCCGACGAACAAATCCCGTGACGGCAAGTATCGAGCAATTCGTGTGGAAGTGAAGGGAACTCCTGAGAAGGGGCAAGTCCGGGCACGAGAAGGATATTTTGCGCCGAAGTAGATGATGTTGGATGTCTAGAGTTGAAGGTCCAAAGTTCAAAGTCCAATGTCCAAAGTCCAAAGTCCAAGGTTCAAAGTCCAATGTCCACAGCTCATGAGATCTGAGATCTGAAATTCAAGATCTCAAAAGGGCAAGAGCAAGAGACAAAGCACAATTACAGAGTCAAAGTCCAGAGTTCAAAGTCCAGTTCAAAGTCCAAAGTTCGAACCCTAAACCCAACACCCTAAACCCAACACCCTTAAAATGACCCAACCCTTCAACCGCATAACCCTAATCGTTCTCGATGGTGCCGGCATCGGCGCTATGCCAGATGCACCCGAGTGGGGCGACGCTGGCTCTGATACTTTAGGTCACATTCTCGAATCGCGCGCTGTCCGTCTTCCCAACCTTCAACGTTTTGGCTTGGGCAACATTCGTCCTTTGGCTGGTGTGCCCTCGCTCGAAAAGCCGGCGGGCTCGTTCGGCAAATGCGCGCTCCGCTCAAACGGCAAAGACACAACGACCGGACATTGGGAGATGGCCGGGATCATTCTCGAGAAGGCGTTCCCTACCTATCCTCATGGCTTTCCGCCCGCTGTGATCGATCGTTTTGTGAAAGAAACCGGAGTGAGTGGAATTCTCGGTAATGTGCCGGCGTCGGGCACTGAGATAATTAAGGAGCTTGGTGAAGCTCACGTGAACTCCTCAAAGCCCATTGTTTACACCTCGGCTGATTCGGTGTTTCAGATCGCCGCCCACGAAGAAGTGATTCCGCTCGAGCGTTTGTATGAGATTTGCGAAACTGCGCGCGACATCCTGGATGGTGAGCACAAAGTTGGCCGGGTAATCGCCAGGCCTTTCCTGGGCGAGACTGGGGCCTTTTATCGCACTGAGAATCGTCATGACTATGCCGTGCCGCCGCCGGGGGAAAATCTTTTGCCCATCATGTCAGGCGCCGGATTGGACGTGGTCTGTATCGGCAAGATTGCGTCGGTCTATGACTCGATGGGAGTGACGAAAGACTTGACCGCAAAGAACAACGAGCAGTCAATCGATCAGACAATCAAGGCGCTGCAGGGAGAATCCCGCGGCTTGATCTTTTCGAACCTCGTTGACTTTGACATGCTCTACGGACATCGCCGCGACACCGAAGGCTTCGCAAAAGCACTCGAGCACTTCGACAATCGCCTGCCCGAGATTGAAGCGGCAATGCGCGATGACGATCTGATGATGATCACTGCCGATCACGGAAACGATCCGACCTTTCCAGGGAGTGATCATACTCGCGAGTACGCACCGCTTTTGGTCTACGGAAAGAGATCACGAGCCGTTGATTTGGGAACGCGTGAGTCGCTGGCTGATATTGGTCAGACGATTGCCGAGAACTTCAAGTTGAAACTGGTTGCGGGCCACAGCTTTCTGCGGGCATTGACCACGTAAGTCTAAAATATTTCGGTAGGAGTCAGCGTAATGAGAAGCCCCCTATTCATCGCCCTCCGCTGGTCGCTACTAGCGATCCTGATTTTGGCTAACGGCCAAAACTCCCACGCACAATCGACTGTGATGAGCGTACCTTCAGCCGACGTGGTTGCACCGAAGCGCGTCTATGTCGAAATGGATTTTATTACCGACTACGCCTGGAAAAAGGACGACTCGTTTCAGAATTACATTCCGCGAGTGGTGGTTGGTGTTGGCAAGAATGTCGAGGCCGGCGTGAATGTCTCGTTCACTCACCAGACGCGAGTGGACCATTCGGTCGAAGTCCAGCCGAACGTAAAGTGGCAGTTCTACTATCACGAAGGGAAGGGACTGGCAGCCGCGGTTGGTTGTATCGGGTTCGTGCCGGTGACGAATCGCGCTGGCAGTGACACCTTCGGCCAATGCTATTCGACTTTCAGTAAACAGTTTGGCGGCACATATGGTCCACGGTTCACAGGCGGAGCATATGCGTTGGTAGAGAGTGGTGTGGATCAGGACTCAAAGGTAGGTGCGATAGTCGCTTATCAGCAGCCGCTGTGGCGGAAAGCCGGCTTCGTGGTGGACTGGTTTAGCGGGAATAATCGCTTTGGTTATGTAAATCCCTCTTTCTACTTTAACCTGCCGCGAGAAGGTTCGTTGTCGGGTGGTTACGCTATTGCGAATAAGGGCAGCGGAAGAAATTATCTGTTCGCGTATTACGGAATGACGTTCTAAAGGATTCGGTCGTGAGATTTGTAGGGGCCGGCGCCCCTCGGTTTCATAGGATCCCTCCCGACCAGAGAGGGGCGCCCACGGAGGGATGCCCCTACAATCAGTTCGTCGCTGCCTACGCCTTCCTCAACTCTTCGCGGAAAGACTGCGGTAGATTGTCTCGACCCACAGCTCGGTTTTGATGAACCCGCTGCCCCAGCTCTTCCACTCTTCCGGCAAACCCTCCGTCTTCACTTGTTCGACAGTCTTCCCGGCAGCCATCTTCTTGCGGACGATATCAGTAGTCGCGAGCAGCATCTGGTGATACGCCTTCAGCTCATCGACGGTTGAAATTGGACCATGCCCGGGAATCAGTTTCACGCCAACCGGAAGCTTCGCGATGATGTCGCCAATATTCTTCGTCAGACCCTCAACAGTGCCGCCGCTTTCAAGATCGACATAAGGAAACCTGCCGGCGAAAAAATTGTCACCCATATGCACGACGTTTGAGTTGGTAAAGAAGATTACGCTATCGCCGTCGGTGTGGCCTTTAGGGAAGTGAATAACTTTGATCTCTTCGCCATTGAAATGTACTGACAGCGAATGTCCAAACGTGATGACTGGCAATGCTTCTTTTGGCGAAGCGGGGGTCGTGCGTTTCCAGAATTCCGATTTTTGTTCAGTCGCCAGACGCTTACGAACATTGTCATGCGCGATGATCGGGGCTTCGGGTCCAAACACCGCGTTGCCACCCGTATGATCTCCATGCCAGTGAGTGTTGAGCACGAACTTGAGCTTTCCATCACCCAGAGTTTTTAGCGCAGCTTTGATCTTGTCGGCGAGCGGTGCGAATTGATCGTCAACGATCAGGATGCCATCCGCGCCAACGGAGACACCGATGTTGCCGCCGCTGCCTTGCAGCATGTAGATGTTGCCGGCGACCTTTTCAGCTTTGATCTCTACTTTCGAGAAGTCCTGCTGCGCCGGTGTGTTGGCGGCGAAGAGGCAAAGAAAAGCGAAGGCGAAAGGGCAAGCGAAACTTCGAAGAGTGTTTTTCACGGGAGTCTCCTAACAAGAGTGACGATAGTTAAGGCACGAGGGACGACGAAGGCTCTGGCAGAATTCAAGCACCTGCACAAAATCAGCGGGAGCATCCGGTAGTGATGCAGTTTGAGC
>JANNON010000284.1:0-3421 GCA_031399105.1 Blastocatellia bacterium
CCGTAAGATGGGTTACACAGCCTACATTGATGAAAAGGCAGGGTTGCTTCTCAAGGCTTTCAATGGGCAGCTGTTTCAAATCGACTACATCCCTAGACTCGAAGAACGCGTTCGTTGTCCCAGTTTCTACCGGAAGCCGAAAGCGTTTGTCGACGCAATCTTTGAACACGCTCCGATTGTGAATATTGCATGCCCGGAGAGGGCGTTAATACCAGGCGAAAAGATTGTCTTAACTGCCTATCATCGGTCAGGCCTTCGAGTTCTTTTCACGTGGCAGGTAACGGGAGGCAGAATACTTGAACGACTAGGCAGAAGGAGCGTCCTGCTCGACACGTCCGGATTGGATGGACGAACCATTACGGTTGCAGTTGAAATGAACGACGGGTTCCAACACACGGCCTTCGACTCTTGCAAACTCAAGATAACAGCCCCCACTCAGAAATGATCCACACATGTTCTTGCCTCGTCATACAGTTAAAAAAGCCGACCTCGCTTGAACGAAACAAGCGAGGCCAGTTGAGTAAGACAGGCATTCCTGCCTGAGGCAAATTGCAAGGTACGTGGGACAGACAAGAATGCCTGTCCCACTTTAGTTTCGAGTTGTGCAGGGTGAGACAGACAAGAATGTCTGTCCTTCTACTGCACCGATACGTCGTCCACGCGGAAGGACGTCGGCAAGGTTATATCGTTGGTGCCACGGAACTGAATTCGAACCGTCTGCCCAGCGAACGAGCTCAAGTTATATGGACCTCGCAACACATACACGCCAGCCGTTCCTGAGTTCTGATTGCTGAACGTCGTCAGGGTTGCCAGTAACGTTCCGGATGTGCTCCGGACTTCAATGAACAACCGGTCGAAGATGGCCGCCCCAGCAGCCTCACTCGTAGTGATATTCAACCAGAAGTTGAGCTGAGCAGCAGAACCAGACGGAATGGTTACTGTCTGATACAGCGTCCCACTGCTGCTGTTGACTCCGTTGATGATCATGTAGGCCACGCCGCCGTGTGGGAAAGCACCCGTGCTGCGTGTGACTTGACCTGAGACGATCCATGGCGTGGTCCCAGTTTCGAAACCACCGTTAGTGATCAACTGCGCGCCGCCTCCACCAGTGCCCGCCTGGTTAACCGTGAAGGTCAAACCCGCAATCGTCAACGTTCCACTGCGAGCAGTCGTTGAGCCATTCGCCGCGACTGAGTAGTTCACGGTGCCGTTGCCTGAGCCACTGGAGCCCGAGGTGATGGTGATGAACGTTGCATTGCTCACCGCTGTCCACGCACAGCCCGCGCCGGCCGTGACGGTCACGCTTCCGCTTCCGCCCGCTGCCGTGGCGCTCGCGCTGGTTGGATTGATGGAGTAACTGCAAGTGCCGCCACAGTCTGACGGAAGATCCGAAGCCGCAACGTGTGTTGTGCCGTCATTGCCTACCGCCGAAACACCCATTCCATGTCGTGCGAAGACTGTCCAGATGGCGCAACGGTTCGCACCGCCATTCAAGTTTTGATCGGCTTGCAGGATGCCATCGCGCGCTTGTAGAAACGATGGGCGGTTTGGCGTGAACTTCATGCCGTTGAGCACGATGTTGTCTGTGATTGTCGCGCCCAGTTGAGTGCGCAGATCCCAGAGCGTTGCGGCCCAGACTTCCCCGTCCCGATGAACCTGGAAGCCGCCAGTTCCGATGTCTGCATAAGAGTCGTGAACCGTATTGGCCGGCACCGTGTACGGCGCGCGGCGGATGCCGTTCGGATTCCCGGTGGAATACTCGCCTACCGCGCCGTCGTTGTTGATGGTGATGGCCCAATAGTCGGACCAGGCTTCGCCCATCGCGCCCGATTGCGTACCACTCAAAGCGGTGCTGCCGTTTCCGATCAACCGGTTGGAGATACCGTGTCCGTACTCGTGAAAGACCACGTCGCCATCCATCGAGCTGTCACGATCGGGGTTTGGCGAAGTGAAAAGATACTGCTGCATGCGCGGGCGCTGGCCGTCGGGCGGCGTCGCGAAGTTCGCGTTGTTGGTGCCTGAACCATCCTGCGCTTCCGCTCTTACTGAGTCGGCGCCGAGGCCTCCGCGACCGAAGTTGTTTGTTTGGAAGTTACGCGCCGTCTCAGTAAAACCAAGCCGGTACGAGAAGTCGTGGATGAAGTTGTTGTAGTAGAAAAGATTCGTCACGACCGCAGCTTGTTGCGTGCGTGGATCGACCGCAGTCGAGAACGGGAAAGTGAAATCCTGGGTGGCGGACGAGGCATGGCCCGTGGAAAGGCCGGCCGTGTTGATGTTGTCCGGTGCGTTGTTGGCATCGGTATCGAGATAGGCCTCAACATTGTTGCCGGTAGTCACCGTCGACGTTCCCATCCAGCCGGCTGCAGTGTTGATGACGGTGTCGCCGACGAATGAGAGAAGCTGTCGAGCGCCTTTGTCAGGAGCTTCGATGTAGACCGTTCCCTGCGCTTCGTTGACATAGAGGTTATGTCGCAAGAGCAGCTCGCCGGTTTTCGCGTCGAGCAGGATTTCGTACCACTGATCAGGTCCGGCATCCGCATAAACATGCCACGCCAGACGCGCTTGATTGTTAACTCCTACCACGTTCAGTTCTGAAACCACTTCTGAAAGACTTGGATCAAGTGGATTGGCAAAGGCAGCCGAGTCGCCCGGGGAAACTCGCGACCGGGTTTCAGCAAAGGACGCATTCACATTCTTGCCGGCGTATTCGAAAGCTCTGGCGATCGCGTCAGATTCTCTCAGCGAACCCTTGCTGCTGATCTTCTCTGCTGGCACCAGGAAACCTTCGCGAACCGAGAGGACCTCGCCGTTCCTGCTGACTGCCACCTGCACTCCTCCTTCAAATACTTTGATTCCACTGACCGTCTGGAAGTATTCGAGGAAAGTTATTGGGCCATCATTGTCTTCGTTAGTTAACTCCAGTTTGGCCCCCGTTAGAGACAACATCTCGGCATGCTGTCGGAGGAAGCCTCGAGCGATGTTGTCGGCGGTATCCGATTGGGGAGCTGAGAGCGCGGCGCCTTCAAGGAAGAGGTTCTTCAACGCACCGGCTTCGTTAACTACCGCGCGCAGGTTCCCCGACGCGTCTGGCCCGAGGCTCGAGCGAAATTCGGCAAGCGCCGAAACGCGCTGCTGGACCATGGCGTTGGCTGCGCCCTTTTGTGTAGGTGCGTTAATGTCGTAGTCCTGAAATTCACCTTTGTTTACGAGGCGAATATCAAAGTTTGGCAGACCGGGGGAATCGGTTTGTAATCGCCTTCCGGCAGCTGTTTCTTGTTGAGGGGTTATCGCGGCATCTGACTTCAAGAGTGGGAACATCCAGATCGCTAGCAAGGCAGTTCCCAACAAACCTATCAATAATCTCGTTCGCATTTCTTTGCCTCCATTTGCTGGTTGAGGTAAGGCAACAGGTCGTCCAGTT
>JANNON010000502.1:0-16006 GCA_031399105.1 Blastocatellia bacterium
CCACCGCCCCAGCATGTCTGGCGCAGTTTTCAGTTCGGCAAGGGACCGCCTTGGACGCGTTGATACTGACTGCCAAAACCTAACTCAGAGGGCTTTTCTAAATAGTTAAGTCAGAGGGCGTTTCTAAATAGTTCTGACAGCGAGGTGCATTACAAAAAAAGCCGCGGATGAACGCGGATAACGCAGATCAGAAAAAGCTTTATTGTTTTAAGAACTCTCAGATCCTGTTTTCCGCGTTAATCCGCGGCTTATGCTCTTTCTGCTGGAGGTTCAGTTGTTCTCTTCAGGATCGATGCGGATCTTCATGCGCTGGAGAACTTGCAGGTCTTCATCCGTCAACTCGAGTGCGGTTTCGCCATCGACGGAGTCTTCATTTGAGTTGGGTCTCAATCCGATCTCCAGGCGGAGGGTCAATTCCATCTCGTAGCCAGCATCTCTAAGGCGCTCGATTGCTTCTGCGACCTTAGAGGAGTTCTCGACCGACTCGTTTATCGCCGTGCCAATATCTCGAACGATCTCTTTTGCTTCGTCGTCAATTTCCAATCTACGGCTGCCTTTTCTTGGGCTACTTTGCCAACGAAATACTCGATTTTTCAACGTCCGGAACGCGTCCATGCTACGCGACGCATATGAGTGGGTCAACTAATACTTTGTTCGCCGCCGTTACAGTTCGATCGCCTTGTAATCACTCGCTTGGTACTCTATCTTAGCCGTACCGTTTACCACTTCTTGTGAACCATGAACTAAAGGGAATAATTGTGATGCTGAGCAGTCAACGTCATGTTTCCCAGAATATTCGCATTGTTTGAGAGGGAGTGACGGCGAACCTCTCGCAGAAACTGTAGCAAGCTAAGTATTTTCCCATGAAGAAAACGATCGGTATCTTAACGGGCGGCGGTGATGCACCGGGACTGAACGCCGTGATTCGGGCCGTGGTGAAAACAGCCACCGGCGAATACGGTATGAAAGTAATTGGCATTGAAGACGGTTTTGAGGGACTGCTGGGCGAGACCAGGACGAGGCTGCTGGCACCAAGCGATGTTCGCGGTCTACTCCCACGCGGCGGCACTATTCTGGGGACCAGGAATCGCGGTCGCTTCGTTGAACGCTCAGCGGATGGTGTGGCGGTCAAACCCGAAACTGTATTTCAGGAAGCCATCGGTAATCTAAACCGGCTGGGAATAGAAGCACTTATCGTGCTCGGCGGCGAGGGCACGCTCGGCATTGCTGAAGAGTTCAACCTCCGTGGCTTTTCGGTTTGCGGCGTTCCCAAGACGATTGATAACGATCTGGCCTGCACAGAACTGACATTCGGATTTGTGACCGCGCTTGATATTGCAACAGAGGCGCTTGACCGCCTACACACCACCGCCGAGTCGCATGACCGTGTGATGATTCTGGAAGTAATGGGCCGGAACACCGGTTGGATCGCGCTCCACTCAGGACTCGCAGGAGGGGCCGACGTAATTCTCATTCCGGAACTTCCGTTCTCGCTGCAGTCGGTGACCGATAAGATTCGAGAGCGCGACGAAAGCGGCGCGAACTTCTGCATCATTGTGGTGGCGGAAGGTGCGGTCGAAACCGGCCATGAACAAATCTATCAGGACCAGGGTGATACTCAACACGCGCCGCGGCTTGGTGGCATCGGATTGCATTTACAGAATGCGCTTGAATCGCATACTGGGAAAGAGACCCGCTGTGTGGTACTGGGCCACTTGCAACGCGGCGGCCGGCCCAACGCGTTCGATCGAATGCTGGCAACAAACTATGGCTCATGCGCAGTGCGCGCGCTGGCTGAAGGGAAAAGCGGAGTAATGGTGGCGCTGCAAGCCGGCGACGTGGTGACCGTGCCCCTCTCACAAGCCATCGCAAACGTGAAGACAGTGCCGCCCGACGGACAGCTGATCCGCACAGCGCGCGATACAGGTATTTCGTTTGGGACACCCCATGAAGCAAGTTACCATCGTCAGTACACCGGCGACTGATCGCCATTGGAGAAGAATCATTGTCAGAAGCTATCAAGCTAAGACTACAGGGTGAGTTGGATGAGTTGGAAAGCGAGTTGCGCGTGCATCTTCCCAAGGAGATCAAGCGCGCACTCGAATTCGGCGATCTGCGTGAGAACGCTGAATATCGCGCGGCGCTGGATAGACAGAACGTCGTTAAGGCACGAATCGTCGAACTGCGTCAGCGCATTAGCGAAATAGCCTCGATTGACTTGAATCGCATTCCTCGCGGCGTCGCGTCGTACGGCTCGACACTAGTTCTTTACGACGGCGAGAAGGACGAGGAAGTGACTTACCGTCTGGTGACTGCCGAAGAGAGCGATCCTCAGCAGGGTCTGATCTCAACCACTTCGCCAGTCGGCAAAAGCCTCATGGGGAAGGAAGAAGGCGATGAAGTCGTGGTACGCACTCCAGCCGGCGCGCGGAATTTTGAGATCCGACAACTAAAAACTTTGCACGACGAGAAGGAAGCAGAAGCCGCGGCTGAAGGGTGAAGATCAAGGAGTTTCACCGAGCCGAGTCTGCAGCATCACTACTTTCAAAACCTTGACATCGTCTATGACTGCTACCTAAAATCCGCCGCTTGCTTACTGCCTATAAAAACCAACCCGTTTTCGGCATAATGACCGCCGAGGAGAGACCGCACCAAATATGTTTGTGACCGGCATTGGACGGGGAGCCCAGCGGATTATAGATGCCATGGTGCGTTGGCTGGCCCACGGCCATATCAGTCCGAACCTGCTGACCGTAATCGGCGTCGCACTCAATGTCGGCTGTGGTCTCCTTTTTGGGCTGGGTCAGTTTTTCTGGGCTGGTATTGTCCTGATCATCGCCAACCTGTTCGATATGTTGGACGGCCAGGTAGCCCGGCTTTCCGGACGAGTGACGCGCTTCGGAGGCTTCCTTGATTCTTCGCTGGATCGGCTGTCCGACATGGTTATCTTTGTCGGATTGATGGTCTTTTACGCACGGGACACGCAATTTCATTCGACACTCTATGTTTTTCTGGCAGGTGCGGCCTTAATGGGCTCAGTTATGGTAAGCTACGCCAGCGCCCGGGCCGAAAGCCTTATTCCCAAGTGTGACGTTGGTTTCTTACGGCGGCCTGAGCGAGTGGTTCTTTTCATAATAGGCGCCTTAAGCACTCATCCAGGTTCAGACAACTTCTTTGCTAATCGAATGCCTGCGGTATTGTGGGTGCTGGCAATCGGTTCCTATTGGACCTTTGCTCATCGCATGTACCACACCTGGTACGAGCTGAATAAAGTCACCAAAACTTCCGAGACTGATGCAACGAAAACGTCTCAGGCAACCACTAATGCCACGCTCGAACACCGAGCCGAGACAGTTTGATTCAAGAGGCTGGTTAACTCCGGTCCCGACCAAGGGTGATTAGCAATTGAATTACTATCTTCAGCGTTCGAGGTACAACCACGTGACGATTTGTCCTTGCTGCGGTTTCAAGTTTGAGGGTGCCCTGAGCATCGGTTGTGAAGCTTGCGGTGCTCGCTCAGTCGGCGAGCCCCTTCCAAAACCCGCACACGAACTTCCCTCGTACGCTCGTTCCCTGCTGCTAGCAGCGACCGGAACATTGATGGTGGTGGCGTTTCTTACGCAGACGATTATTGCCCTGACGAAAGAAGCAACACTCTCTTTCGATTTCTGGTCGCTGCTGTCGGCGAGTCAAACTGCTGCGTGGCGGCTGAAGTGGGTAGCTATTCCCGCAACGATCTTAGTGCTGTGGGCATCGCGAAAGATCTACCGCTCGATGATGCAATCGCCGGAGAGGTTCTGCGGTTTGCGTTTCGCCAAGGCCGGACTGATCGCTTCGGCGTCTGTGCCTGTCTTGATTGCAGTATTAATCGGAGTAACCGTTCCAGAACGCCTCCGTCAACAAGATTTAGCACTGGACGCAGAGGCACTTGTTCCGGGACGCACCATTTCGCGAGCAATGTTTGAATACCAAATCCGTTTCGAACGCGTGCCGAATGACTTCAACGATCTAAAACTTCTTCCAGATCCAGACGGCTCCATTGCGGCTGCGATCAAGATCATCGACATCGAGAATAATCCGACGGCGTACAAACCGACTGCGGATGTCGCAGCCAAGCAAAGCCCGCAGCGACTCCGAGGCGGCGCCCTCATGCGGAATGCCTCTCTCAACACTGCCGCAGACAACACGCTCGGCGAGGGGCTGGCATTCACCGATTACGAACTTACTCTCCCAGGCCCAGATAAGTTGCCGGGCACCGAAGACGATCTCATCCTTCGTGACGGCCTAATCACCAAAGCCTCCGACTCCAAGAAGCCCATCGTTAGCACTGCAGCCTCCGCCAAAACTGAAAAGCGCTAGCTCCCAAGCCGAGCGGTCATGTTCGCCACGAATTTCGGTCGAATGTAGCTCGTGTGCTCGCTGTGCTTTTCGCGCTTGTGACTCCATCTGCAATAATGACCGCTCGAACTATTAGACCAGAACTCCAGCACCCGCCCGGAGACAGACGGGAATGCCTGTCCTACTGACCAAATGTTCAGACGCATCCTGATCGCAAACCGCGGAGAGATCGCCGTCCGTGTCATTCGCGCCTGTCGCGATCTGCGGATCTCGCCCGTCGCGATCTATTCCGAAGCCGATGCCAACGCGGTGCACCTGCGTTCTGCCGACAGGGCGGTCTGTGTTGGTCCCGCAGCGTCAACTCAGAGCTATCTGAACATTGAAGCAATCATTGACGCGGCAAAACAGACTGGCGCGGAAGCGATTCATCCCGGCTATGGGTTCCTTGCAGAGAACGCCGAGTTTGCACGCGCGGTCGCAGCAGCGGATCTCACGTTCATTGGTCCAAGCCCGGAAGCCATGGACATCATGGGCTCGAAAACGAGTGCCCGCCGCACGGCAGTCGAGGCTGGTGTTCCCGTAGTTCCCGGAACGATTGAACCCCTCGGTTCGTTCGCCGAAGCGCGAGAAACCGCCGCGCAATTCGGTTATCCCGTCATGTTGAAGGCGTCCGCGGGCGGCGGTGGGAAAGGCATGCGACTGGTTTCCCGCGAAGCGGATCTGCACTCAGCTTTTGATAACGCTCAATCCGAAGCCGCTGCTGCATTTGGGGATGCGGCTCTCTATCTCGAGAAAGCAATCGACCGTCCGCGACATATTGAGATTCAGGTATTCGCTGATAGCCAGGGAAACGTCGTTCATCTGGGCGAGCGCGAGTGTTCAATACAACGACGGCACCAGAAAGTAATCGAAGAGTGTCCGTCACCAATCAACGACGAGGGCCTTCGTCAGAGAATGGGCGATGCTGCCGTCAAACTCACGCGCGCGGTGACCTATCTCGGCGCGGGCACGATCGAGTTTTTAGTCGCCGACGCCACGCGCGAGTTCTACTTTTTGGAGATGAACACGCGGCTACAGGTCGAACATCCGGTGACTGAACTGGTAACGGGAATAGACCTCGTACGCGAGCAGATCACGGTGGCTGCCGGAGCGCCGTTGTCGTTCGATCAGGAAAGTGTTCGCTGGGAAGGACACGCAATCGAATGCCGTGTCTACGCAGAAGATCCGAACAACAATTTCTTTCCTTCCCCTGGTCACATCGCGCAACTGCGCGTGCCATCCGGCCCAGGCATTCGCGATGACAGTGGCGTCAGCGAGAATTCAGAAGTCTCCATTCACTATGATCCGTTGATTTCAAAACTGGCTGCGTGGGGGCGAGATCGGAACGAAGCAATCGATCGCCTGCGCCGGGCCCTGGATGAATACCTGGTCGTCGGGATCAAGACCACGCTGCCATTTTTTCGCCAAATCGTTGAAGACGACGAGTTCATTGCCGGTCAGTTGGACACCGGTTTTATCGCTCGCTTTAACGAACGCCGCGCTACCGCAGACGAGGGGATCGACAGCAAGCGTCGGGATCTCGCCATGATTTTGGCAGCGCTGCATTACGCCTCAGCGCAGAAACAGCTTGCCAATGAGTTTAGTTCTCCGGCCGCAATTGAAAGCCGGTGGAAACGTTCCGGGCGCGCAGCACTTACGAGTAATCAGGAATTGATGAACCGCAGCAAGAAGCCGGAAGGATTTACGGGATGAAGTTGCGGGCGACTTTTAATGGACAGGAGCATTCGCTGACGCTGGAACGTCGCGATGGTCTAATTGTCGCCACTGTGGATGAAAGCACCTATGAACTTGAACTGCGCGAAGTTGGACCAAACGCCTATCTGTTGCTGCACGGAAATGACGTCTACGACTGTCACGTCGCAACTCAGGCAGAGCGACCGCAAACGTTCGAGGTTCATCTGAGCGGTGATAGCTGCAATGTCACCGTCGTCGATCCAAAACGGCTTCGCAGCGGCCAGTTCGCCGGCATCAGCGATCAGGGTGCGGCCCGTATTCTGGCCCCTATGCCCGGCAAGGTAGTGAGAGTGCTGGTTGAGCTTGGTGCCGAGGTGGAAGCCGGCGCGGGAATTGTGGTGGTCGAAGCCATGAAGATGCAGAACGAAATGAAAGCTCCAAAAGCGGGGACGGTAGTAACGTTGAACGCTACGCCAGGCGCCACCGTTAATACCGGCGAAGTTTTGGCAGTGATTGAATAAAGATGAAGGCGGAAAGCATGACTGCGGATCTGAATGGTGATCACGAAGCATCGAAGCAAACAAGCGAGAGCGGAGCGGAATTATCTTCATCCTTCCGCCTTCATCCTTCATCCTTACGAATGCTTCTGTGGGACATTGACGGCACGCTGATTCACTCAGTTCGCACCGGCGCCTTCAAGGACTACACCATTCCCACCCTGGAGGCTGTCTTTGGAACGGCAGGAAAACTTCCGCAGATGCAGGTCTCAGGAATGACAGATCTGCAGATTGTTGGTGAAGCGTTACAGCATGAAGGTTTCACTCACGAGCACGTGCGCGAACGAATCGATCACTTGCGCGAGCGCTACATGGAAGAGATGAAACTGGTCACGGGAAATGGCGAACGGTTTTTCGAACTACTACCAGGTGTTACGGAAGCACTCGCCGCGGTGCACAAGCATCCGCGTTATCGTTCTGCGCTGGTTACCGGAAACATCGAGCCTGCCGCCTACTTGAAAATGGAGTTGGTGGGATTGTCGGAGTTCTTTGACTTGCCGGGCGCCTTCGGAGACGAGTCACACGAGCGGAACGATCTGCCAGCCCTTGCCGCCGATAGAATAGGACAGCATCTAAATCTGAACCTGGAGCCCGCGCAGTTCATAGTGATTGGCGATACTCCTAATGACATCGCCTGCGCTCGCCACTTTGGCGCCCGCGCCCTCGCTGTCGGAACAGGCCGTCTCTATCAAGCGTCAGACATACTCGCCTGCGAACCCGATGCGTTCCTGCCGGACCTCTCCGACACCAGGTTATTCCTTGAAACACTTCAGCGCCTCTAGGTGGTCTTCGCAGGGGGCGCGGAACCGTTGTCGGAACGCATATATCCCGAAGCCATTCCGAGCAGCCAACTCAGAATCCGCTCCGATATTAAGCCCACCGAAAACGAGATCAGTACCAGCACAGGCTTCTTGGTAAGACCCATCAAGTCGAGCATGTAGTACGCCACGATTGCGAGGAAGGGAGCGGCGATTAAATACATGTACTGGTTCAGTAATTCGACTCTCCAGTTTGTTCCGAGCAGCTCTTTCAATCGATTTCGACCGCCGAGCCAGTCTTCGAAACTGGCGCACCCAAGGATCAGCTCATCAGCTTTTTTGGCGTCGAAAATCTGACGCATCTCATTCACAAGTCCGGTGATGGTCGCCATTGTCATCTGGCCTTCACCTGATCGAATGGTTTGTTCCTGAACCAGCTGGTCCAGATAACTATCAATCATTTTCGCCTTGCTTACGGCGATTGACGCGGACGCATTGTCGTTCGCATTACTTTTCGCAACCGGGGCCACATTGCCAGCGTCGGGTACGCCGGACAGCGACTCCCCTTCCTCATTCTCTTTCTCCGCCTCGGTTGTCGCCGGTTCAGTGGCAGCAGGTTCGTGAGGCTTGGGAGAATTGGGTTCAGCCGGAGCCTGTGCTTCTACCTCAGTCGTAGCGCCGCCCGTCGGGACGTTCTCAGACTTGGCCCGCTCACCTCGCGCTAACCGCCTGGCATACCAACTTTTTGCTGCAGCAATTATCTTGGCGGGGCTAAGAGTCGGGTTCGCAAACTCTGAAAACTCCCCTTCGCGTTGATAGCGTGGCACTTTGCGCGTCATGTTGATGGCGCCGCCAATTACGGACAAAATAATTACGTACAAAGGGATCACCAATCCGCCCGTAACGTTGACCAGATGGTCGTTCTGATCTGGTTTTTTCCTTAAGGGCGCAGCTGCCTGTGCGACCGCTGGAGATGGACTGGTAATGGGCGGGGAGACCGGGGCTGAAGCGGGGCTCGTTGCTGCTGTTGGCGGCCGAATGGTCGGGCTAACCACCGGGGACGGAGATGTTCCAACCGCGGGTGAAACGGACGTTGTTGGCGCTGGGCTAGCGCTCGGCGTTTGAGTCGCGGCGGGTGAGGCGGCAGGGGCTGGCCGAGCAACCGCAGTCGATGTGTTTGGACTCGTTCCTGGCGTTGGTGTCGGCGTTGTAGCCGGTATTGGTGTGGGTGTCGGAGGTGAAACCAGCGTGGACAAGCCTCCTATATTCACCGCCCACTGTGTGTCATCCTCTAATTCTACTGGAGTGGGGACAGCGGAAGGACTGGCCGCTGGCCGTACAGCCCCAGGCGCTGGTGAAGCTTCGGCCACCGCGAGTGGCGTGGAGCGAGGCGGTATTTGTCTGCCGATGCGAGTAACGACCAGCCCTACTGGCGCACCGACCATGTTCCCGCGCGCCTCGGGAAATGCGTGAAGCAGAAGTACCGGAGCCAACAAAGGTATAGCCAGAAACAGACCGATGATGCAGTACGACAGAATGATGGCGACTCGATTCTTAGTCGGCGTCTTCTTTCCGGTGAACGCACCGAAAAATACAGCAAGCAACAAGAGCGGAAAAAACCCAAGCAGCATCCACAAGAGAAATTTTGTCGTGCGGCCGAGTGCTGGTTGCGTAGTGTTGAGAAAAATTTCGTGAGAGCGACTTTCTTTGAACTCCGATGAGGTAACCTGCGCCACTATCTCGAGTGGATCGTCAGGTTTCAATGAACTAAAGGCCGAGTCCTTGCCCCAAAACTCTCCGTCTTCTTCCAGGCTTGTGGAAATTGTCTGCGCAAACTGTCCATCCTCAGTACTGACTGCCAATCGCACGTTTCCGGATTTTACTGGTTGGCCGTTTTTGTGAACCGCCCCCTTTATAATGAGTGTGTGGTTCTTCGCATCGGGAGCTGTGACTACGTTGTTGTCTTTATCAACGAAATACCCGGCCATCGAAACGATCACTGGATAGTCCGCAATGTACTTCTCGTAACCGCGATAACCCAGCCAAATCAAAAGAAGAAGGAACGCGATTCCTACAACGGAACCCATCAAGCCGGGATTGCCATTGACTTGAACTGAGCGAAGGCTGTCAGTCGGTGAGCTCGAGTACTGGTCAGACATATCTTCTCCTGGGGGACGGAAGGCTGGACCAAAAGAGTATTCAAGGCCTTGAGACCAGCCACGCTTTGTCTGGTGATAATTCGTGAGCGGAATTTAAACGCGGGCGAGGAGTAGAGCTTTCAGCCGATCACGATTAGCGGTAGAGCGCGGGCACAATATTACAAGACTCCACGAGCGTCAATACGGCTTAATACCAATACCAAGTACTGAGTGCTGAGTTAAGTACTGAGTGCTGAGTGCTGAGTGCTGAGTACTGAGTGCTGAGTGCTGAGTGCTGAGTGCTGAGTGCTGAGTGCCAGGTATTCGAAAGAACTTGAAACTCGAAACTCGAAACTTCTTTGGAACTCAGTACGCAGCACTCAGTACTGTTCTCTGACCCACTCGCGTTTGATTAACCCAAAAAACAGAGCGTCCTGAATCTCACCGGCAATGTGCCAACGTTCGCGGAGAAACCCCTCTTTTTTGAATCCAAGACGCTCGAGCGAACGGATTGAAGCAGCGTTACGAGGATCGACGTCGGCTTCGAGGCGGCGTAGATTCAACTCTTCGAAGGCATAGCCCAACAGGGCGTTGAGCGTCTCGTTCATGTAGCCATGACCCCAATGCTCGCGGCCCAACGCATAACCGATCTCCGCTCGACCATTACTCAAGTCGAGGTTGTAGACCGTCGCCGTGCCAATCAACAGATTGTCGCTAATACGAGCGATTCCCCATTTCAGAAATGTTCCTTGCTGCGCGCTCTCATGGATCTCTCTGAGCAGTTCACGCGCGGCATTCATATCCACAAGCGGAGGCGTGCTCCAATACCGCATCACCTGTGGATCAGAGAAGATTGAATAGAGCGCATCCAGATCCGCATCCGTAATGGGGCGGAGCAGAACACGTTGGGCTTTGATGGTTGGAAGCTGATTAAGATTCATGGCATCAGTGGCGCGGGATTGTAACATCGAGAGCGTGAGGTCCGTGCCTTAGATTGTAGGGGCGTCCCTCCGTGGGCGCCCCCCTTCCTGGCAAACAACTTCCAAGTCAACGAGGGGGCGCCCACAGAGGGACTACACTCTGTTTGCGGGATTCGGTTAAATGCGATGGAAGCCTTTAAGAATATCTTTGGTGGCGAGTCGGAGTATCACCGGCCGGCCGTGAGGACAGGTCGTCGGCGAAGAGGTTGTTAATAGTCTGTCGATTAGCCAGCGCATCTTCTCCGGCGCCAGCGGCATGTTGACTTTGATCGCGGCGTGACAAGCGAGCGATGCAGCAATCTCATCGCGCAGGGTCTCTTGAGCTGCACCTTTCTTTTCGGCATCAACCGTATCCAGGATCTCAGCCAGCATGTTGCGCGCCTCGCTCGCGGGTAAGTCTGCCGGCGTTGCCTTGATAGCCACTGTCCTTCCAGACAAACGCATCAGATCGAAACCATAGTGCTCCAATTCGTCCGCGACGAAATCGAATGCCGCTGCCTGCGCGGGCGTGAGATCGAAAGTTTCAGGAATTAGCAGCTGTTGCGACTCGGGCTTACGCGTTGATTCGAGCGCTCGATACTTATCAAACAAGATTCGCTCGTGGGCCACATGCTGGTCGATGAGTAACAATCCGTCGTCATCGGTTGCAATGATAAAACTCTCGTCGAGTTGGCCCAGCGGCCGGATATTCGACGAAACTGATTCCACCGATACTTCGCGCGCATACTTTTCGGCCGAGTTGAGCGGTGGCAACTGCGATAGACGAGGAATGGCCTCTTGCGATCCCTCGATTAAAGGCGGCAACTCACCTGCATCAAAACCAGTTGTGAAATCCGGAAACGCAGCAGGTTGTAATTCCGCTGTTGCATTCATCGAACTGCGTTGTGCGGCCGCCGGAATTGATTGCTCGCCGAATGGTCGATCCTCCGCTTGAGGAGTAGGAAACTCAATCTTTGGCTGTTCGATTTGCTGGGTGAGTCTGGCAGCGGCTGCTGCCTGGATGGTAAGCGAGGGCGCATTGATCTCCGCAATGGGCTCCGAAGGGAGGACGTTCGGGACATAACCCACATGATCACTTTCCAAATTCCGAGCGTCCGAAGCCTGTGAGAAATCTGCTTCCTGGCGATCCGGAACGGCAGTTAACGGCTCGGGGCGTACGTACCCGGCACTCGCGAGTGCTGCTCGCACCGCTTCGCGAACCGCGTCTGCCACGGCAGCGGCCCGTCGAAAACGGACTTCAGTCTTCGCCGGATGAACGTTGACATCGACCTCTTCCAGCGGGGTCTCCAGGAAGAGCAACGCCGCGGGATAGACGCCATGGGGCAGGATTGATCGATAGCCCTCCGAAAGCGCTCGTCCGAGCAATCGGTCCCGAACGAATCGACCGTTGACAAAAAGATATTGCGCGTCGCGAGACGTGCGGCGATCACGAGGCGCCGAAACATATCCGGTCACGCGAGCAATAGGCTGATGCCCGCCTTTTACTTCCAACAGGTTATTCAGAAACTCTTCACCAAAAATTTGATATGCCCGTTCGCGCAGATCCCGCGCCGGCGCCGCGCGCAGGATCTCACGACCATTGCTGATTAATGCGAACGAGATCTCGGGGTGTGCGAGCGCGTAATGCGTCACCAGATTAGTGAGGTGGAAGGTCTCAGTGGATTCCGAGCGCAGAAACTTGCGGCGCGCGGGAACGTTGAAAAACAGATCGCGAACTACGATCGTCGTGCCGCGCGGGTGCGCCGCGTCTTTTACATCGCGCATACGCCCGCCGTCGATAACCACGCGCGTCGCGGCTGCATCATCTTCAGTTTTCGAGGTCAACTCGACTTTGGCCACCGAAGCAATTGATGCCAGAGCCTCGCCGCGAAATCCGAGAGTCGAAATCACATTGAGGTCTTCGCTCTTGCGAATTTTGGAAGTGGCATGTCGTTCAAACGCAAGCACGGCGTCGTCGCGGACCATCCCTTCGCCGTCGTCAGAAACTTTCAGCAGCCTGCGGCCGCCGGCTTCAATCTCGAGCGTTATGCGAGTGGCGCCGGCGTCGATTGAATTCTCGACGAGCTCCTTAGCCACCGAAGCCGGCCGTTCGACAACCTCACCGGCAGCGATTTGATTGGCGACGTGGTCGGGGAGGAGGCGGATCTTTGACATTTGGATTTAGCTTACGAGGTTGCCATTGCTAACATCTCATCTAGTAGCTGCTTCAATTTGGGGCATTTGCTGTAAGCAAGTTCGGGATCCAGATTGTCGAAGAGTTCCTTACCGTTGGTTATTTTCTTATAGGTCTGCTTGAGTCGAACCTTATAAAGTTCCTCAAGTAATTTCGCCGGCGGGCTATTGAAGTTAACCGTTTCAGGATGAGAAACTCTACCAGGAAATGCATTTCTTACCTCAAGAGGAAACAAGGCGGGTTGACTGAGCAACCAAGCCTCAACCTCATGGACGGAGAAAAACTGACGAAAGCGGGCATGTCCAACCTCGCGCTCAAGCTCTTCCTTAGCCCACGAAAAACGGGCTTCGGCTGTACTGAGATGGCTTGGATAAAACGTAGGTCCATATAGGTCCAACAGACCGATAATCCCTATGATGTCATTACTGTTGGGGCCGTTCAGATGCCAGTACACTTTCTTTTTGACGTTTTTTGTGAACTCAGCCCATCCTTCGAATCTGACGCAGGCAATTCCGACTGGCTGAGGAACTCTCGGATCAAGCCATCGCTTGAGAAACGAAGGTAGTGCTTTCTTCTCAGTATGTCCTTCAACAAAAAGAAGAAACCTCATCCAATAACATCCTCCAACTCACCGGACTTAAAGAGCGCACCCAATGTGTACTCTTTTAACCAGTAGTCCAAGTCGCTGCTGCTCAGAGTCTGCAAAGTTGTTTCACCATTAATCCACTTCGCAACCGTAGTAGTCGGTTTGATTTCTGAAAACGCATCCAAAAACTGAGCCGAGTGCGTTGTAAGGATTACTTGTGAACGCAGGGTCGCACCGACAGAATACTCAGCAACAATCGGAAGCATTGAAGGATGTAGTCCTGTTTCGGGTTCATCAATCGCAATTACCGGGGCCGGGGAGGGGCTAGCTAGTACAGTTAACAGAAATAGGAAACGCAGCGTACCGTCTGAGAGATCTGCAGCAGACTGTTCACGTTTGAGTGTTTTCCACCTAAGTCTGAGTTGAATCCTCTGATCCGCTGCGGGCGGGAATACGAGCTCTTCGAAATCATCGCCAAAAGCCGCCTTCATGGCTGCGTCTATATTCCTTTTGAAGTCGCGATCACCGGTGTACAACGTGTGAAGAACGGGAATCAAGTTCTGCCCATCTGGATCGACGCGTTTTTCAGACCTAGCCACAGCTGGTTGTCGAATTATGGCATCCCGGTTCGTGTGCAGATCATGGTATACCGCGATTGAGGCGAGGTCCTTTTGAAATTGGGGGATGAACCTATTGTTTACGAAGGGCCCCGCAACGGACAGTAACGTCTCTTCTTCAGTCACTGATTCAGGAGGAGCCACCAAGGCACGCTGAGATTCGTCAAAAACAACGGCAGATCTCTCATTTCGCTCAAGAAATTTAAACGGTTCGGGGAACTGTCCGGTTCTAACCCTAGCGTAGTTAGCCAGTAATTCATGATCGATACGGAAAGAACTTCCGTGACCCAGTCTAGCGAGTTCGAGCGAGTAATGCTCTGGACCATTGTGGATAGGCTCTGTCTTGATCTTAAACGAAATACTCGGTGCAATTCCGTCCCAGACTATCGGTTCCATTCCTCCCAGAGATTGAATGTACTTACCTAATCGTCCTTTCGCTGCAACCGATATCAATTCTAAAAACCGAAGCAAATTTGACTTTCCCGTACCGTTCGGGCCAATAACAACATTCAACGCAGATGGCTGCCACGTAACGCTTTTCAGAGATCGAAATCCCTCAATTTCTACTTGTAGTATTCTCATTTGTACTCCTTCGAAAGAGGCGACCCTCCGATCATCTACAGATAAACTATCTGATGTTCACTCGACCCTAGATTTACCGCGCTGTAGATCCAGTCAACGCAATAGCGGCCGTGGCGGGCCAGCAAGGAAGTAATATTGATGTGTCGCTCCTGTAGTTCCTTGTGAGGATAGAGTTGCTCGAAGGCTCGTTCAATCTGTCGTTGCGCCGCTTCATCACGCGACATCTGCGCCCGATGAAAACGGTTCCTCAACCCTTCCAATTGATAGTTGATCTTGCGGCGCCCAGTTTCGAGCGCCTCTGCCAGCGTGGGATCAATCTCTTTCAATTTCTCGCGTAGCTGATCTAATTGACCGTTCACCGTAGACTCAGTTTCCTGAAATCGTCGAGCTGTATCGGCGCCCAAATATTCTTCGACGACACGCGCCATGAGCGCCTCAGGGCCGACGAAAAACTCCGCTAACGTAAGGTTGTATCGCTCAAAAATCCGACTCGTATTTCGCTCGACCATCGTTAGACTCGAACGCGGCAGGATCGGTGTGACAGGTCTTTCCAGTAACCGGTAGACCTCCGCGGTCTGCGCGAAGTAAGCGATCTCGGCTGCGCCACCGTAGTAAGCAATCGTTGGCAGCAAGTAGTCCTGGACCACCGCGCGCAACGTTACATTCGGGCTAAATCTTTGTGGCTCAGCAACGGCAAGTTCCGCAAGTTCCTCAGGCGTATATGAAGTATCAGCCTCCTTGGCTTTAAAACGCCCGTCATCTGTTCGTGTCATCGCGTGGCGCGCGCCACTTTCGTCGTGAATGAACAGCGGAAACGAACTCGCTGAAGCCAAAACTTGAGCGTGATAGCCAGCCGCTTCCAATTCTCGGCTGCGATTCTCAAGCGCAGAGGCAATTTCCGGCGCCTTCAAAGCGGCTTCAGCGTAAAGCGGCGCTGCGAGTCGCTTCAACCGATGGTCCATCGGATCAAGCAGAACCAGACCGTAGTTTCCCAGTAAGCCGGTCATCATGCGCGCGAAGGCATCGCCATAAGCAACTCCGGGTTTCCAACTTTCTCGCAACAGCTTTTGCAAATCAGAAGTGAACTCGGAGCTCGGCAAGCGTTTGAAAAGCTGATCGAGAACGCCAGTGATCGTTTCATCCAGCACTACGTGACCAACCGGAGTTCCTTCGCGATGCAGTGTCGCAGGAACTTGCACACTGCCCAACCGGCAATCACGCGCGATGAATTCCGCGGCGGCCACTTCCTCAAAATCGTGATCCTCAGTTGCGATCCAAAAGACGGGAACTGCCTTGGTGTTTCGCTGTGTCAGACAGCCTGCGAGCTTCACGGCGGAGATCGCTTTGTAGATTGTGTAAAGCGGTCCAGTTAACAAACCAGCTTGCTGCCCGGAGACGACGGCGAGGCAATCAGCGGTTCTCAGCAGTTGAATGTTTGCCAGTGTCTCGCTGCCGGCGCCCCAACGAGAATTCAGATCAAGTAACGCATCACAAAGCGCGTTCCGATCTGTCTTATGCGCGGCGAGCACTTCGGGCGCGCGCA
>JANNON010000342.1:0-2845 GCA_031399105.1 Blastocatellia bacterium
CACCCCACCCGCTACTGCGAGGTGGTACTGACTTCATGACACCCGATCGAATCGGGAACGGTCAAGCTGGATCACTAACGTCTCGCAATGATTGCTTGACAGTTTCTGACCGTTGCAATTAGGCTCTAGCCCTTCATTCGCGTGATTCCGGTATCTGCCCTGAGCTTTACCCGCATTGAAGGCCGGAGTAGTAAAAGTCACCCGACAGGGAAAGGCAGTAACTCGATTAAGCATTTTGATACCTCTTTCGTGAGTCCTATTTAAGAAGTAGTTTGCGGCCTGTTCTTCCCGATTCGTTCCCGCCGCAATAAGTCCAAACCAAAAAACAAATGGTCGCCCCCAAGAATCAAATCTTCGTGCAGGTAGACTCCGAAACCTACCCTTTAGGCGAGAAGTCTGAACACGCGAGTGATGGATCGGCTATGGCGCTGCTCGCGTTAAGCCACACGGTGATCGAGCATCGTCTATATACGGCGATGTTGGCGGCAGTCAACGGGAATGGGCACGAGTCGGAGCAGTTTACGGCGCGGCGGTTGATGGCGCTGACCGATATTCGCAGTCTGAGTACTATTCGTCGCGGGTTGGAAGGGCTTGTCTCCAAACTCAGCGTCGCCCGCGAGGAGCGCCAAGCGAATGGCGGCTCGGAAGCGAGTGGCGACCACATTCGCGAGTTCGGCACGGCCTACAGGGTTTTTCTTCCAGAGCAGATTATCAATCGGCGTCAGGAACTCGGCCAAACGTTCTATCGAACCGGGCAGTCGCCGGAATTGAATCACTCCTTCGAAAGAGTCATCAACAAAGTGGTTGAGAACCGAAATTTGAGTCGCAGGGAGGCTCAAGTCGCGTTGTGCTGTGCGGAGGGTTTGACGAATGCGGAAATCGGAAATCGGCTGCAGGTAAGTGAGCAGACGGTGAAGTTTCATCTGCGGCACGTGTTTATTAAGTTTGGTGTGAAGCGACGCGCGGAGTTGATCTCGCGGTTGCTGATGTGACGAAGCCGGATCGCAGATATCAGATCTGAGATCTCAGGAAGCTGAATCTTAGATCTAGGAGAGGTAAGGCATAGATCTCGGAAAGTTGACGTACAGATCTCGACCGTCCGAGAGTCCGGTGGAAATTTGAATTAGTTTTTGAGATCTGAAATTTCAGATTTGAGATCTCATTTTGACAACCTGATGCTGCCTCGCAAGAGAGGTTTCCCCACGGGGTACTGTGTGACCATTGCGGCCCAAAGTCGTATCGCGTTCATGCCAGGGCACAGGTGTATTTAACGGCCGGCAGATTCGGGAGGACCAGGAAAGGTACGACTACCGGTCGAACCAGCGGAAACAAGGCAGGTTGATAAAGCTATGAGCAAGAACAAGGACAAGAAGAATAAACGCAAGAAGAGGACAGCGTTGGTCATTTGTCGTGACCGCAAACAGTTTTGGACCACACAGGCCCAGTTTTGGCAGTGGGTGAGAGAAGGCATCGTAGTTAAAACTGAAGACAATCCGTTGACAGGACAGTTTCATCGCGAACATGAAGAGTTGCTGGTACTAATCAGCAACACCGTTCTAAATCTGGCCCATCCCAACCACATGCGAGAGGCGCTGGCGTCACGGCGCGTGGGGCTGGGCGGGAAGTAGGCATTCGTGTGGGATGAGGTCAGTACCACCGCGCGGTAGCGGGTGGTTTGTTGTAAGAGTGATCAAGGAAATTAAATGAGCAGTCATCGTCCGTGCTAATGCTCGCCCCACCCGCTACCGCGCGGTGGTACTAACCTCATTGCTGTAGGATTTTGGGTTAACAAACGACCCAAACGCTGTCGCTGCCGGTTCTGAATAGTTCGCATTCATTAGTAATAGGAGTCAGGTTCATGAAGTCGAATAAATCTTTACTCTTGATGGTCGTCGGGTTTGCCTTGTGTTCAGTATTGTCCGCACAGCAGCCGTCGGAAAGACCACAGCAACCACCGCTCGTCACAACCAACTCACCTTCAAGCACAGCCGATCTGGTGAGCTCGGTTTTCCCCCGGGAAGACGCTGCCGACCGCTATCGCATTGGGCCCGGCGATGTGTTGGACATTCGCATCCTTAACCGGCCAAATCTTTCTCGCGAGTCGGTGCGCGTCGAAGGCAACGGCATGATTCGCATGCCCTTGATCGAAACCGAGATCCAGGCAGGTTGCAAAACCGAGGGCGAGCTGGCCAAAGAGATTTCAGGCCGGTATGCGAAGTTCTATAAAAACCTGCAGGTTGACGTCTTCATCAAAGAGTATCGCGGCACTCAAGTCGCAATCATTGGTTTTGTCAACGAGCAGGGAAGGTTTCAGTTGCAGCGGCGCATTCGACTGCTCGAGTTGCTCACCTACGCCAAGGGACCTTCGGGCCGGGCCGGTCAAAGTATCAATGTTATTCACTCGCCGCCGTTGTTGAGTTGTCAGAAGGAAGTACCCGAAACAGTTGAAGCGGGAACCGGGTTTTCGACTTTCAAGCTGAGCGACACGCTGGCCGGTAAGCCCGAGGCGAATCCTTATCTGCAAGCCGGCGATATCGTCACGCTGCCGGAGGCCGATCAGATTTATGTGGTTGGCAATGTGCACTCGCCGCTGACCATTCCGCTTAAGGAACCAATCCGGTTGAGCGAGGCCATTGCGATGGCGGGCGGAGTCAGCCGGGATACCAAGAAAGACAAGATTCGCATTCTCAGGCAAGAGCCAGGGAGCCCGTCGCGGACAGAGATCATGGTTGACCTAAACGCGATCGAGAAGAAGCAAGCCGAAGACATTGCCCTGAAGCCGAATGACATCGTCAATGTGCAAGCTTCAGAAATTAAGAGTTTGCTGCGCGGCCTGGTCGGTGGT